>URNQ01000004.1 GCA_900549245.1 uncultured Collinsella sp. | reverse complement strand
CGTGGCTGCGGCACCACCGCCGACGGGCGCCGTTTTATTGGCTAGTCATTGGGGACGTTCTTAAACGACTAGTCAAACAAGAACGTCCCCAATGACTACTTGCGACCAAGACATCGGCGTTGCCTTGGCATTGTCAGCGAAAACGCCCCTAAGCGAGCAAGGTGACGTGAAAGAGGAGGGCATTGACCTTCTGATCATGCCCGACGATTGAACGTCAGATTGCCGCTTAGGGGCGTTTGCAGCGTCGAGCCGTTACGGCGTTTGATAAAACGCCGTAACCCTACAGTTCAGTCACGACAACGCTGTTGTAGATCTCGTCCCAGCGGTCCATGACCAGGTGGCCGGTCTTGGGATCCATGGCGTTGAGCTTGCCGCAGGTATTGGCGGTCTTGAGCACCGTGACGTCGTCGGCACCAGCAGCAATGGCATGCGCAAAGCCGGCGATGGTCGAGTCACCGGAACCCGTCGCGTTCACAGCCGCAATCGCGGGCGTCTTGGCGCGGAACGCGCGGCCCTCATGGAAGCCCACCGAACCGGCAGCGCCCATCGAGACGACGACCCAGGGAATACCGGCAAAGCGGCCATCGGCGGCAAGCGCCTCGCGCAGGGCATCGACATCATCGGTCGTAAAGGACGTACCCAGCAGGCCGTTAATCTCGGTCAGGTTGGGCTTCACGAGCTCAGGCTTAGCGTCAGATTCCAGCGCAGCCTCCAGCGATGCACCCGAGGTGTCGAGCAGCACCTTGGCGCCCGCCTCCTCGGCGATCTTGACGAGCTCGGCATAGTAGCCAGCATCGACGCCGCGCGGCAGCGAGCCCGAAAGCGTCACAACATCCGCCTTCGCTGCAAGCTCGGCGAACTTAGCCGTAAAGGCCTCGAGCTCGGCGGGAGCGATCTGCGGGCCGCTCTCCAGCAGCTCGGTCTGATTGCCCTCGTGCAGGATATTCAGGCAAATGCGCGTCTCACCGGCGATGGGCACAAAGTCGTTCTTGACGCCGTCGGCATCCATAAGCTCGGCCATATAGGCACCCATGTGGCCGCCGAGCAGGCCGGTCGCGAGCACATCGTCGCCCAACTGCAGCAGCACACGGCTCACGTTGAGGCCCTTGCCGCCAGCGGTCTTTTCAGGCGTCACGCGGTTCACGTCGTCGATGATCAGCTTGTCGAGTTGATAGCGCGTATCGATCGACGGGTTCATGGTAACGGTCAGAATCATGTTGAACTCCTGTTTCCGGGGCACGACACGCGCGGCCCCAAACATACGATAACTCGTTAAAGGATCTCGATCTCAAAGCCGCGGATGACGGTCTCCCCTGGCTTGGCCACCAGGCAGCCACGCTTGTGCTCCAGAATATCGTCCTCGTCGGAGCAGGTGGACAGACCACCCCACGGCTCAACTGCCACAAAGTCGCCCTCGGGCTTGCTCCACACAATCAGGTACGGCATATCGGGGAACGTCAGGCGCACGCCCTTGTCCTCGGTTTTCTTGGTCAGCGTAACCACGCGGCTCTCGAGCACGTCAAAGATGGTCTCCGCGAAGTCGAAGAGTTCGTGGGTAAGCGGCAGGTTCTGGCCGATCATGGGGTTCTTGCTGCGATGCTCAACATCAATCAGGCCCGTCGAGGGAACGGCGGTACAGAGCTCGGTGGCCTCGCACCGCTCAAAACGAAGCTCATAGTCGTCATAGGACTCGCCCTCGTCGAGCGGGCACTTAAAGCCGGGGTGACCACCCACAAAGAACGGCATGTCCTCGGTGCCTCATTGGTCACCTCGTACGACACGGCCACCTTTTCCGAATCGATCGTGTAACGAGCAACGATCTTAAACGGATACGGGTACTGCTCGAGCAACTCGGCATGGTCGGCAGAGCTTAGGCTCAGCGCAACCATGTTGTCGCCCTGCTCCTCGAGCTTCCACTCCTGTTTGCGCGCAAAGCCGTGGCGAGCGAGCTCGACCTCGCGGCCGCCCATGGTCATCGCGCGGCCGTCACGAAGGCCACCGCAGATCGGGAAGCAAATGGGTGCCTGGCCCGACCAGACCGAAGGATCGCCCTGCCACAGGTACTCGCGACCGCTGGCTTTAATCGAAGTGAACGATCCGCCAGCCGTGCTCAGCGCCACACGAATAGAACCGTTATCAAGAACAAACTCCATAGGAGCCTTCCCTTTCTTACGACAGCCCGCCAAGTCAATAGGGCTGATAGAAAACCGGCCCGCGCCCCCTCACAGAAACGCGAGCCGTCAATTGAAAAGCTGCAGAATGCCGGGTACCGCCAAAACGAAGCGCACAAGCTCAGCAAGCAAACGTGTTATCGGAGCAACTTGCCATACCAGAACGCTTCGCAACAACAGCGGTAACCCCACAGGTCACTCAGACATCAGCGAGAAGCCAGCTGGCGAGGCAAGGTGCCGTGAAGCGAGACGGCATTGACCTTCTGGTCATGCCGTCGAAGCTGAGCGGCAGATTGCCCGCCAGATGGCTTCGCAGCGTCGACCGGTCCGGCGTTTGTTAAAACGCCGGAACCCCCTTAGTCGTGGTATTCGCCGCGGTCCCACTTCTCGAGGAACTCGTCAAAGAAGTGCGGGTCGGCCTGAGCCTCGGCGTCGGCCTTATTGCAAGCGTCAATCTTGGCGATCAGGGCGTCGTGCTCGGGAGTCTTCTCGTAGGGCTCCTCCAGGAAGGCAAGCATAATGTCGGCCATCAGGAACTCACCGGTGATCTTACCGCCAAAGCCCACGATGTTGGCGTTGAGCTCGCGACGGGCATACAGGGCAGAGGTCATGTCGCGAACCAGGGCGCAGCGAGCGCCGGGAACCTTGTTGACGGCGTTGGTGATGCCGATGCCGGTGCCGCACAGGGCCACGCCAAAGTCGGCCTTGCCGCTGGCAACAGCCTCGCCCACGGCCTTACCGTAGATGGGATAGTGCGTACGGGTGTGGCTGTAGGTGCCGCAGTCGAGCCCCTTGTAGCCAGCCTGCTCCAGGCGGTCGGCCAGATAGATCTTCTCGTCCGTAACGATATGGTCGCAACCGATTGCGATGGTCTTCTTCATCAGAACGTCCTTTCGTCTGAATTCACAAGTTGAGATAGAAGTTCGAGTTCTCGGTGGCTCTCGTTAGGCCATCTTGTTGAGCATGTCGACACGGATCTGGTGACGGCCGCCGGCGTACTGGGCGCGCAGGAACTCGCGGGCGATCTTCTTGGCGACCTCGGTGCCCACAACGCCCGGGCCCATGGTGACCATGCGCGAGCCGTTGTGCTCGCGGGTCATGTAGGCGGAACGCTCGTCGGAAATGTTGGCGACGACCATGCCCTTGATCTTGACGGCAGCCATATAGGAGCCGACGCCGTACTTATCGAATGCGAAGCCCTGGGAATCCTTGTGCTCCAGCAGGTCCTTGGCAACGGCGGTCGCGGAATCGACAAAGTCCGCAGCAGGGGTCTCGGAATAGTCGACGACCTCGTGACCGTCGGCGATGAGCATCTCCTTGATGGACTCCTTCATCGACATACCGTCGGCATCGGAAGCGATTACAACCCTCATGACATCCTCCTTGAGAGATACGCAGGTGCGTAGTTTCTGTTTGGAAGTGTTGAATCGCGCTCAGGTCCGGGCATCTGAATGTGCGGTTCTTCACTGTTCATGTTTATTTGAACACATTCGAACATAGGTTGCAACCATTATTTGTTTAACTTTGTTCTTTTTTGAACAAATACCGTTTACGGTTGATTGCCGACCGTTTGAGCCCGGCGCAGACGTAGCGACCATGTGTTCAACAAACAAAAGGGCGGCCGAGAACGTGTCTCGGCCGCCCTTCTTACGGTTGATCTTCCAAAGATCGCTTTGCCGCCTACTCAGACTGCCCACTCTTCTTGGCATGTTTGGACGGAGCGCTCAAGAAACGACCCGTCAGATAGTTCGCGGGACCGGAGACATCGATCCCCAGCAGCACGTGTCCTAGCCATAGGAACGCCACGAGCACCAGTAGAGGAATCACACACGAGGTCACGATCATCACGATGACGCCTTCGATGAGGTCGGTCACCTGCTGCACGATCTCGTCGGTCATCTGCTTGGCACCGCTGGTTACCGACGTAACCAGGCTCGAGGCCCCGTCAGTCAACTGCTCGAGCACGTTCTTGGACTCTGTGGACTCGGCCTTTTTCTTGTTCGATTTTGAGCTGGTCTCGCCTGACTTCTCCGCGGTATCGGTCTTTTCCGCGGCGTCGGCTGCCTTTTGCTCGGCCTGTTCAATGCTGACGCGATATGTCTCGTCGACCTTTTGCGATACCCATACGCTCGCGGGCACAAGCGCCATGCCGATCACGGCAACCACCAGCACGCGCGTCGCCACACGGCGCAGGACAGCGCTCGTGCTCCAGCGCCCATGAACGCCAAGCGACACCGCAAAGAGCACCAACGCAAACGGGATTAAGATGCCCAAACCAACCGACCACAAAATAGTCAGCAGATATTTCTCGAGGTAGAGCACAGCAAGCACGATGCCCAAGTTGCCCGAAAGCTGTGCGAGCTGCTCAGCGACCGGCGTACCCGTATCACCCGGCAGCGCGGTAATGCCCGCAGACAGCGCCACGCACGAGGTCGTGAGCGCCAAAACATTGCCCTTCTTTTGATCGATGACCTCGATGGTGGAGTCCCAGGTCTTGGTATCGGCAAAATGCGGGCGCGCGACAAAGCCCGACAGCAGCGCCAGTACCACGAGCGCAACGATAAAGCCAATCTGCAGCTTTTTGTTTGCGCACACGACATCGGACAGGCTGGGCTGTAGCTCGGTTACCGTCGTGTGCTCGGTTATCTGGACAGGACGCCCATGAGCCATCTCGTGCGCGTCTCTTTTTTGTATTGACCCGTTATCCGGCATTTGGATACCTCCTCAGTCCGGCCTGTATTGCGGTGGAAAGTATACCCACCCATCGAAAAACCGAACGGCAGGAGGCGCAACAGGCTGCTGCATGACCCGCTCGCCACGAAATGGGCCCATCTACTACGTTTAACCGCCCATCCCCGACCATGCCACAAAGCGAAAAAACAAAACCGCAGGTAGAAGTCCTGCGATTTTTCATGAAACGCGGGTGTGTTCGAGGGTATCGGGTTAAACGTAGTAGATGAGCCAGTTTCGTGGCGAGCGCTGCCAACCGATCCTCCGGGGACGGGAAAAGCGGGTCATTTGGGGCTGTCGGCCCCTATTTCGCCGCAACCTAGATAGGTGGGATACAGAAAAGCCCTGCCGCGGGTAGCGGCAGAGCTTTTGGAAGGGGACTTGGTTGTGAGAGCTCGTTAGGCGAGCTTAGCCTCGAGTGCGGCGATGCGCTTGTAGGCATCGATGGTAAAGCGGGTCTGCTTCTCCAGGATCATGGTGGTCATGAGAGTATCCTGAGCGTGAGCCATAATGAAGGTCATCTCCATCTCGCCGCCGCCGGCCTCCTGCGAAAGCAGCTTGGTCTGCGTATCGTGGGCGCCGATAAGTGCATCGCTGGCATCCTTGTGCAGCTGTTCGGCCTTCTCAAAATCACCCTCGCGAGCAGCATCGAGTGCTGCAAGCAGATCGGTCTGGGCGTCACCTGCGTATGCGACAATCTCGAATCCAACCATCGAGATTTCTTCTTTGGTTGCCATATTGCGTTCCTTTCACATATGAACCAATGGAGAGCATCGCGTCCGGGCATACGCGCTGCGTTCTGTATGGCAGAAACATTATCATTCAAACAAAAAAGAACAGCGCAAAACGTAATTTCGAGCTATGAACGGTCAATTTTCGTCCGTGAACGGTTTTTAAACCAATCTGAACAGTATCGAACACAGTTAGCGGCAACCCAAACAGGACCGCACCCTAACGCAAATCGCGCACCGTATCGCCCTCTACGAGCACACCGGGGATCAGCATGTGCTCCACGCCAGACGCACCTCCCTCGGCGCCGGCAATCTTGTCGACCGCCCACATGCCGACGCGCTTGTTGTCAAAGCGTACCGTCGTCAGGCGACGGTCGGGCACGATATCGCCCAGGCTGTCATCAACACCCACCACGCTCACATCCTGGGGCACGCGCTTTCCGCGCGACTCGAGCCCGCGAATGCAGCCGTAGGCCATGGCGTCGTTAGAAGCATAAATGGCCGTACAGGTCGGATCGTCCGCCAGAGCCTGACCGGCAGCATACCCGCTCTGTGCCGTCCAATCGCCACGGACGAGTCGCGGCGGCTCAATACCATGCGTACGCAATGTCTCGCGCCAGCCCTCCTCGCGCTGCATGCCCGAAAGCGAGCGCTCGGGACACGAGATAAAGTGCACGGTCTTGTGTCCCTGCCCTAGCAAATACTCGACAACCTGGCGCGAGCAATCGAACTGGTCGTTATCGACCGTCGAGCACAGCGGATGCTCCAGCATGGTAACGAGCACCGTCTGCATGCCGGGCAGCGGCTCGAAGGTGCCAAAGTCCGCCGGCATGCGGTTCATGATCACGACCATGCCGTCCACCGGCAGTGCGCTCATGCGCGACGATGCGCTCTCGAGGGTATACGGATGCCCGTCTACTTTAGTGAGGGTGATGGCGTAGCCATGTTTGTCGGCCGCGGCGGCAAAGCCCTCCATACGGTCGAGGTTGCCGGTACCGGTAATGTTGAACATGGCGACGCCGACGGTCTTGAACTTGCCGCGACGCAGCGAACGGCCGGCAAAGTTTGGACGATACCCCAGCTCGCGCATGGCGGCACGCACGCGCTCCTTGGTCTCGGGGCGCACGCTGGGCGAATCGTGCACGGTGCGCGAGACCGTCTGCTCCGAGACGCCCGCGAGACGCGCCACGTCCTTAACGGAAACCGATTTTTTAACAGCGGCCATAGGTCGATCTTTCTATGTCAACGATGCCATTGGCGGCACCCTACGCAGTCAAATGAACGCCTTCAAGTATATCCAACACCTCCCCCACAATACGTTTACCACCCAAAACCTACCGTTCACCGACAATCTTGCTTCCCCGAACGGCTTTTGTCGCCCAAATGTTAACGTTGCCATTGCGCAAACACAGAGCCACCGGGCGGCTCAAACGTTTACGCGTAAGGAATCGATGGTTCGCAGGCACAGGAACCACTGGTTCGCGTCTTTATTTGTGTCGCAAAATGGCAACGTCAGCATTTTGGCAACCGAACGCCAAAAGCTACCATCGTTGCTAACCCACCGACTCTTAGGAGCATTGCATGGAGCAACTCATCGCCATCATCGAAAAGGGCCAGCCCTTTTTCAACGCGATCGCCCGCAACAAGTACCTCAAGGCGATCCGCGACGGCTTTATCTCCGTCATCCCCATCATCATCTTCTCGTCCATCTTCTGCCTGGTAGCCTCGGTCCCCAACATCTGGGGTTTCTACTGGCCCGATGACATCAACAACGCCCTGTGGAAGTGCTACAACTACTCCATGGGCATCCTGGCCATCGCCTGTGCCGCCACCACGGCCAAGCACTTCGCCGACGCCCAGAACCGCGACCTGCCCAAGAACAACCAGATCAGCTTTATCTCGTGCATGTGCGCGGCCATCATCGGCTTCTTGCTCCTTTCGAGCGACACCATCGCCACGGACGCTGCCAGCGGCTTCAACACCACCTACCTTGGTTCCAAAGGCCTGTTGACCGCCTTTATCGCTGCGTTTGTGACCGGCATCATCTACAAGTTCTTCATTAAGCGCAACATCACCGTCAAAATGCCCGAGCAGGTTCCGCCCAACATCTCGCAGACCTTTAAGGACATCATCCCCTTCTCCGTCTGCATCACCGTCTTTTGGGTCTTTGACATCGTCTTCCGCGCTGCCTTTGGCTTCTGCTTTGCCCAGGGCGTCATCCAAGTGTTCCAGCCCCTGTTCACCGCTGCCGACGGCTACATCGGCCTCGCTGTGATCTACGGCGCTATGAGCCTGTTCTGGTTCGTCGGCGTCCACGGCCCCTCGATCGTCGAGCCCGCCATCGCCGCCGCCCTCGTTGCCAACATGACCGACAACCTGGCTGCGTTCCAGGCTGGTCAGCACGCTTCCGCTGTCCTGACCCAGGGTGCCCAGTACTTCGTCGTCTGCATGGGCGGCACCGGCGCCACGCTCGTCCTGGTCTTCATGTTCTGCTTCCTGGCCAAATCTCAGGAGATGCGCGCCGTCGGTAAGGCCGCCATCGTCCCGGTCTGCTTTGCTGTCAACGAGCCGCTGCTGTTCGCCGCGCCCATCGTGCTCAACCCCGTCTTCTTTGTCCCGTTTGTCTTCGCCCCAATCGCCAACATCTGGATCCTCAAGATCTTTATCGACTTCTTGGGCATGAACGGCTTTATGTACACCCTGCCCTGGACCGTCCCCGGCCCCATCGGCACCATCATGGGCCTGGGTTTCCAGCCGCTCGCCTTTGTGATGCTCGCCCTCATCCTGGTTGTCGACTTTGTCCTGTACTATCCGTTCTTCCGTGCCTATGACGCCCAGAAGTGCGCCGAGGAGGCCGAGATCTCCCAGGAGGAGCTCGCCGCCAAGAACGCCGAGAAGGCCGCTAAGCTCAACGACGCCTTCCAGGGCAAGGCCGATGCCAAGAGCGTTGCCGCCGGCGCCGCTGCCGAGGCCGTGAAGGCCGACGCCCCTGCCGCTTTTGCAGCACCCGCTGCCGAGGCAACGACCGCCAGCGACCTCAACGGCAAGCGCGTGCTCGTGCTCTGCCAGGGTGGCGGTACCTCGGGCCTGCTCGCCAACGCGTTGGCCAAGGCTGCCAAGGAGCGCGGCATTAACCTCGAAACCGCTGCCGAGGCCTATGGTAACCACGTCGACATGCTCCCCGACTTCGATCTGGTCGTCCTGGCCCCGCAGGCCGCAAGCTACCTGGCTGACCTTCAGAAAGACTGCGAACGCGTGGGCAACAAGTGCGTCGCCTGCCGCGGTAAGCAATACATCGAGCTCTCCCAGAACGGCGACAAGTCTCTCGCCTTCGTCTCCGAGCAACTATCGAAGTAAGTAACGCCCAGGGCCAGCCGACCATCAACAGCCGGTTGGCCCTTCGATTTAGACGATTGGATCATCATGTCCGTTAATCCTGCTAGCGTCACCAACCCGCCTGCGCAGTTTCCCGAGGGTTTTGTCTTTGGCGGCGCCACTGCTGCCTACCAGGTAGAGGGCGAGACCCGCACTCACGGTAAGGGCAAGGTTGCCTGGGACGACTTCCTGGAGGCCCAGGGGCGCTTTTCCCCCGATCCCGCTTCGGACTTCTATAACCAATACCCCGTCGACCTGGAGCTGTGCGAGGAATTCGGCATCAACGGCATTCGCCTCTCCATTGCCTGGAGCCGCATCTTCCCCAACGGCACCGGCGAAATCAACCCCGAGGGTGTCCAGTTCTACCACGACCTTTTCGCCGAGTGCCACAAGCACCACGTTGAGCCGTTTGTCACGCTGCACCACTTCGATACGCCGCTTTCCCTCTTTGAGAAGGGCGACTTCCTCAACCGCGAGACCATCGACGCCTTTGTGGACTTTGCCACCTTCTGCTTTAAGGAGTACGCCGACCAGGTGACCTACTGGTTCACCTTTAACGAGATCTGGGCGGACGCCTCCAACACTTACATCGAGGGTACCTTCCCCGGCGGCGTCAAAGCTCATCTGGCCGAGGCCTTCCAGTGCGAGCACAACATGATGCTCGCACACGCCAAGGCCGTGCTGGCCTTCCACAACGGCGGCTTTAAGGGCAAGATCGGCGTCATCCAGTCGCTGGAGTTTAAGTACCCACTCAACGAGAACGACCCCGCCGACATCAAGGCCGCCAACAACGAGCACGTGCTGCAGAACCAGTTTTTGCTCGACGCTACCTTCCGCGGCGATTACGCGCCCGACACCCTCGAGTGCGCCAACCGCCTGGCGGCCATCTCGGGCGGCACCATCGAGATCCTGGACGAGGACCTCGAGATTATGCGCGAAGCAGCGCTCTACAACGACTACTTGGGCGTTAACAACTACCAGTGCCGCTTCCTCAAGGCTTACGATGGCGAGAACGACCTGCACCACAACGGTACGGGCGAGAAGGGCACCGGCCGCTGGCGCGTTAAGGGTATTGGCGAGCATGTGAACAAGCCCGGCATCCCCACCACCGACTGGGACTGGATCATCTATCCCGAGGGCCTGTTCGATCTGCTCGTCTACATTAAGCAGCGCTACCCCAACTACAAGCAGATCTTCATCACCGAGAACGGCATGGGCTACAAGGACCCCTACAAGGACGGTTTTGTGGACGACCAGCCGCGCATCGACTACATCGAGCAGCACTTGCGTTGGCTGCTCAAGGCCATGGAGGTGGGCGTCAACGTGGGCGGCTACTTCCTGTGGAGCCTGCAGGATCAGTTCTCCTGGACCAATGGCTACAACAAGCGTTACGGCTTCTTCTACGTTGACTTTGAAACCCAGAAGCGCACGCCCAAGGCAAGCGCATACTGGTATAAGCACGTGGCGCAGACCCGTCGTCTGGACTAGTTAACGCCATCGGCCGCTGTGGCCATCACGCTGCCGTGCACCTTACCATTCCCGATCGCATGGGCGCTGCGTCCATGCACCTCTTTCCGTGTGGCGGATACGACCTTCCCGGTGGATGCTTCAGCATCCTTGGTCGTATCCGCCGTTTTTGTTTTTGGGCGGGCTGGGCCGCGTTCGTTTGTCTCGATCTGTAACATCTGACTCGCTTTTGGCCGTCCAACTGTTACAGATCAAGACAAAGATGATGGCTGGGTAGACAAAATCTCGATCTGTAACATCAAGCCGAGTTTTTGGGTCCTAGCTGTTACAGATTAAGATGAACGAGCCGAGCACGTCTACGCCCGCAGGTCCTTTACGCTGGAACGCTCGACCAGCACACCCGAGACGAGCGTGCGGCTTCTGGAGCTCGGGGCTTCCAGACCTGCGACGACCTCGTTGAGCGCACGGATGCCCAGTTCGCGGTGACGGAACTTTACCGACGTCAAAATCGAGTTGGGCATCGTCTTGTAAAGCTCGTCATCAAAGCCAATCACGGACACATCGTCGGGCACGTTCAGCCCCTTGTCGCGCAAGGCCATCATCACGCCGTTTGCCATACAGTCGTTAGCAGCGAGGACCGCCGTGCAATCGGGTTTATCGGCAAGCACAAGGCCCGCGGCATAGCCACTATCCGCATTCCAATCGCCTTGCAGAGGCTCGGGCGGCTCAATGCCACGTGCCTCGAGTGCCGCACGCCAACCTTTCATACGACACTGGCTCGACAGCGACTCTTTCTTACCAGAAACGAAGTACACGTTCTTGTGCCCGCGATTTAAGAAGTACTCGCACGCCATACGCGCGCCGCCCTCTTGGTCGTCACTGACGGTGGAGCAGGTAGGATGTTCCATCGGTGTGATAATCACCGTCTTGAGGTCTTTCGGCGCCTCAAAGGTATCAAAGTCATCGACCATCTGGCGCAGGTTGAAAATCATGCCGTCGACGGGAAGTTGCGACATCCTACGCGCCGCTTCGGCAAGGGTCATCTTCTCCCCCGCCCGCTTTTTGATCATCGTGAGCGCAAAGCCTCGCTCTTCGGCGGCATCGGCAATACCGTCAATCATGTCCACGGCACCGCCCGACAAGTGAAACAGCACCACGCCGATGCACCCGTAACGGCCCAACTTGAGCGAACGCGCGGCAAAGTTGGTTCGAAACCCGAGCGCCTCCATTGCCGAATGGACCTTATCGCGTGTCGACTCTCGCACGCTATCGGGCTCGTTGATCACGCGCGACACCGTCTTGAGAGAAACGCCCGCGGCAACTGCCACATCGTTCATTGAGACATTTTTCTTGTCCATCGTTGCCACTACTTCTCCAGTCGGTTTTGAATCGCTTGTTTTTTTGCGTTCTAGCATACACTACCTGCCCGACTGACAAATCAGCCGTTTATCGGACAATATCGACCGTTCACCTGTAAATCCTTGTTGCTCTTCCAAAAATGTCTTACGTTGTCATTAACGAAATGACAACGTTGTCATTTCGCAATGCCTTCCTTAAGCAGGAAGGTTTCCGGGCAGTCCTGACCATCCATCGACGACCAGTTCCATCCACATGCATCGCGCATCGAGCAGCAAAGGAGCTCTATGGACGCCATCGTAAAGATGCTCGAAAAGCATCAGCCGTTCTTTGAGAAGATCTCGAGGAACATCTACCTCCAGGCCATTAAGGACGGATTCCTTGGGTGCATGCCCATCGTCCTCACCTCTTCGATCTTTCTGTTGATCGCCACTCTTCCTGGCGTAGTTGGCATCACGCTGCCCCAGCCGCTCATCGACTGGTGCAATAAGCTGTACAACTTCACCATGGGCGTCATGGGCATTATGGTTGCCGGCACCACTGCCAAGAACTTCACGGCATCCATGAACCGTCGCATGCCCGCCGGCAAAGTGCTCAACGACGGCTCCACCATGGTTGCCGCCCAGTGCAGCATGCTTCTGCTCGCTGTTACGCAGTTCACCACCAAGTTCAACGGCTCCGAGCTTTCGGTCTTCGACTGCACCAGCATGGGTACGCGCGGTCTGTTCTCGGCCTATATCGCCGCGTTCATTACCGTGTGGGTCTATAAGTTCTGCGTCTCGCGCGATCTGACCATTAAACTGCCCAAGGAGGTCCCGGGCGCCATCGCTCAGAACTTCCGCGACATCATCCCCTTTGGCGGCGCCGTCATCATCTGCGGCATCATCGATGTCGTCGTGCGCAACCTCATGGGCGTCCCGTTCTCCGAGTTGCTTATCAAGCTGCTCTCCCCGCTCTTTACCGCTGCAGAAACCTATCCTGGCCTTATCCTTATCCAGGCAGCCACCGCGTTCTTCTGGTTCATCGGCGTCCACGGCCCCTCGATCGTCCAGCCGGGCATCGACCCCATCCGTCTTGCCAACCAGGCCGAGAATCTGCAGGTTCTGCTGGCCGGTGGTCACCCCGCCCACTCCCTCACCTTTAACATGTCACTCGTGGGTGAGTTCGGCGGCACCGGCGCCACGTTCATCGTGCCGCTTCTGCTGATTCTCTTTATGAAGTCCAAGCAGCTCAAAGCCGTCGGTAAGGCCTCGATTGTTCCTGTTGCCTTCGCCGTCAACGAACCGCTGCTCTTTGGCGCGCCGATGATCCTTAACCCCTACATGCTCATCCCCTTTGTTGCCGCCGGCTGCGTCAACGTGAGTGTTGCCAAGTTCTTTATCGATAACGTGGGCATGAACGGTTTCTCCTTCGTGGTGCCGTGGGCCACCCCCGCCCCCATCGGCATTTTCATCACCACGAACTTCCAGCTTATTGCCCTGGTATTTGTCGCGATTATCATCTTGCTGGACGCCATCATCTACCTGCCGTTCTTGAAGGCATACGATAAGCTGCTCTGCGACCAGGAGGCCGAGCGCGCCGCCGAGCTGGGTCTCGAGTCCAATGGTGCCGTTGCCATCGCCGACAACGCCTCTGCGCCCGCTGTCGAGCAGGCTACCGCTTCCGCCGAGACGACTGTTGCCGCCGCCGACAGCAAGCCTGTCGCCGATCAGCCCGAGCCCGAGCCCGCCGCCGACGCATCCGCCAAGAAGGATGTCGACGGTCTGAAGGTCCTCGTCCTGTGCGCCGGCGCCGGCACCTCTGCCATGCTTGCCAATGCCATCAAGGAAGGTGCCGCGCAGACCGGAGAGAACATCGCTTCCTCCGCAGGCGCCTATGGGCAGCACACTGCCATCATGGATCAGTACGACGTCATCGTGCTCGCCCCGCAGGTTCGTAGCTACTACAACGACATGAAGGCCGATACCGACCGTCTGGGCATTAAGCTGCTCGCCCCGCGCGGCAAGGAATATATCGACCTTACCCGCGACCCCGCCGGCGCCATCAAGTGGCTCCGCGAGAACCTCGACTAGTTCCTCCCCCTGTTGGTGCCCGGACCCCCAGTTCGGGCACCTCTCCCTATTCGTATCCCACAGAAAGGATGACTCATGACCAACCCCATGCAGTTCCCCGACGGCTTTGTGTTTGGCGGCGCCACCGCCGCTTACCAGGTTGAGGGCGAGACCCGCACGCACGGCAAGGGCAAAGTGCCCTGGGACGATTTTTTGGCTGCCCAGGGTCGCTTCTCCCCCGACCCCGCAAGCGATTTCTACAACAAGTATCCGGTCGATATCGACCTGTGCCAGCGCTTCGGCATCAACGGCATTCGCGTCTCCATCGCTTGGAGCCGCATCTTCCCCAACGGCACCGGCGAGATTAACTCCGAGGGCGTCGCTTTCTATCACGAGCTTTTCGCCACCTGCAACAAAGCCGGCGTTATCCCCTATGTCACGCTCGATCACTTCGATACACCCGAGGCCTTCTACCAGGACGGCGGCGAGGGCTTCCTGACGCGCACGACAATCGACGCCTTCGTCGAGTACGCCAAGTTCTGCTTTGCCGAGTTCACCGAGGTCAAGCACTGGTTTACCTTTAACGAGATTCCCGCAACCGCCGAGGGCAGCTTTATCGTCGGCAACTGGCCGCACGGCGAGAAGTATCGCCTGGACAAGGCCTTCCAGCTCATGCACAACATGATGGTGGCCCACGCCAAGGCTGTCGTCGCCTTCCATGAGGGCGGCTTTGAGGGCGAGATCGGCATTGTCCAGAACCTGGAGCCCAAGTATCCCCTCGACCCCAACAACGCCGCCGACTGCGAGGCAGCTCGCATGGCCGACGTCATCAACAACCGCTGGGTACTCGACGCCACCTTCCGCGGCCACTATGCAGCCGACACCATGGAGGCTGCGACCAAGCTGGCCCATATCGCCGGCGGCGAGCTCGACGTCCGCGACGAGGACATCGCCGCGCTGACCGCCGCGCTCCCCTACAACGATTGCCTGGGCGTCAACACCTACAAGTGCCAGTTCCTGCGTGCCGCCGAGGGCGAAAACGACATCAACCACAATGGCACCGGCGACAAGGGCTCCTCGCGCTGGTTCCTCAAGGGCGTGGGTGAGTCATGCGTGCGCGAAGGCGTACCCACCACCGATTGGGACTGGATTATCTATCCCGAGGGTCTCTACGACCTGCTGCTGCGCATTAAGAACGATTACCCCAACTACAAGAAGATCTACATCACCGAGAACGGCATGGGCTATAAGGACGACTTTGAGGACGGCTTTATCGACGACGCCCCTCGCATCGATTACATGCGCCAACATCTCGCGTGGATCCTCAAGGCGATCGACGGCGGCGTGAACGTCGACGGCTACTTTGTGTGGTCGCTGCAGGACCAGTTCTCCTGGACCAACGGCTATAACAAGCGCTACGGCCTGTTCTACATCGACTTTGAGACCCAGAAGCGCTATCCCAAGGCAAGCGCGTACTGGTACAAGAACGTCGCGGAGACCGGCCTGCTCATGGCCTAGTTTCCGCCGCATACTCCCTGTCGGCCGCATACGAATCCCAAACCGGTTCGCATGCGGCCTTTTTTGTTTTGACTCGGCCCGAGCAGGCCGTTTGTCTCGATCTGTAACATCTAGCAGGGATTTTCGGTCCTATCTGTTACAGATCGAGACAAACGGGTAGCCCGAAGCAGAATATCTCGATCTGTAACATCTAACCCGGTTTTCTACTCCCAACTGTTACAGATTGAGAAATTCGACGACGCCGACGTTTTAATATACCGTGGTACAATTGTGTCCCAACGCAAAGGAGGTACCCATGTCAGCTTGTGTGCCCGTCCGAGATATGAAGGACACTGCTGCATTCACCACGCTTGTTGAGTCTGAGCGCGACGTCACCGTAACTAAGAACGGCTACGAGGCCATGCACTGCATCAGCAGCGACCAGTATCGCCTCATGCAAGAAGAAATCGCCAAGGCAAAACTGCTGTCTCGCATGATGATGGCAGAAGACGAAATATCGCAAGGCGACTACAGCGACTACGAATCCTTCGCGGCTTCGATACGAGACAAATATGACCTATAACGTCGTAATCCTCAAAAGCGCGCGGTATGAGTACGAGAGTATTGTCGGATACCTTGCTCAAATCCTCAAGAATCCGCGTGCAGCAGGCAATTTTGTCGCTGAGTTTGAATATCAGCTTGACCTGCTTCGCGAGCAGCCTCTTTTACGTCCCCTCTCGCACATGCAAGAGCTGGCGGCACGCAATTACCGATCGTTTCCCGTCAACAACTACGTGTGTCTATACAAGTTTGAGCACGAAACAATCTATATCGCCCACATCTTTCATCAGTCACAGGACTACGCCCGCCTGGTCTAGCCCACAAACTGAATATTTGTTTTGAATCAATGCGTTGAGAAGGCGCACCTTGATCAAAAACTCTTTGATGCATGCGCCACGAGCAAATCGAGTTCTATCTTCGTGGGATTTGGCAAGGGCGAGCCAATGTCCCGTTCGGACCCAAAGGAAGCAGAGTCATTTGCATCGTCGGCCTAGCGGAGATGACCTTTGGGTCACATAGATGGAAGGCAGTTTGTCGGTGACTCGGATAGCGCCAATGCGATCTCACGACGGTTGCGCTCATTGTCTCAATTAGATACTCAACGAAATACGGCCCCGCAGCTCAATAAGCTGCGAGGCCGTACTACGTACCGACGGATCAACGACGAAGTGCATCCGCTATTTGGCCAGCTCCTGAACGATCCAGTCAATTGCACCTTCGGGATCGTTGGTAAGGTCGATATACTGCTTGCCCCTTGTGGTGAGCAGTTTAATTCCAAGGCGATCGGTATCGGCCTTCATAGCGTCATAGTACATGCGTGCCTGGGGCGCCAGAACAATCACGTTGTACTGATCCATTGTCTCATAGTGGCTTCCGTACGCGCCGGACTGAGAAACCAGATCAATACCCTTAGCAGCGGCACCTTCGCGAAGAGCATTTGCCAAGAGAGTTGAAGTGCCGGCACCCTGGCAAAGCACAAGCACGCGGATCTGCTCCGCCTTGCTCTTTACCGCCTCCAGAGCTTTTGCGGCATTTTCTTGTGCGGCAATAGCATCTGCATCCGAGGTTCCTGCAGCTTCCTTTGCAGACTCCTCCAAACAAAGCTGATGGTCATACGCCTTGCAGAACGGATAGTAAATCACAAAGTCAACGACCAACAGCACTGCCATCAATACGAGAGAACGTAGATCGAGACCCGTGGTGAGAAATGCACCGATTGGGCCGGGAAGCGCCCACGGCATGGTATACATGGGGGCGTTCATTCCAATTACGTCAATGAAAAACTTACCGATTATGGCGTTGACCATAGGAGCCGCTAGGAAGGGCACGAACATATAGGGATTGAGAACGATCGGCATACCGAAGAGAACGGGCTCGTTAACTCCAAAAATCACCGGGATAATCGATGCCTTGCCCATGGCTTTAAGCTGCTTGGAACGCATAAACATGATCAGGATAATAGGAACGATGAACGTGCAGCCAGAACCGCCCAGACCGCCGATGAAGCTTGTAAAGTCCTGCGTGAGAGCAATTGACGGGTGTCCACCTGCTTGGAAAACCTCAAGATTGGTAACGGTATTGCCGTAGAGCGCAGCATTGATCGGGCTCATGACAACCGAAGCACCGTGAATACCCATAAATTGGAAAAGTGCGACCGCGCCTTCGATAAGCGCCATGCCAGGATAGGTGTCGACCGCGGAGAACAGCGGCGAGATTAGAGCAGATACCAAATTGGCGAACGGCACAGCAAGCAGCGTACGGCTCGCGAGATCGATAACGGCGCACGCAAGGATTGAAAACCCAAACGCAAAGATATCGCGAAAACTCTGCGCAATAGCGCCAGGGACCTCTTTGGGGAGCTTGATCGTCACATTATGGCTAATGCACACCTTATAGATATTAACGGTCAAGAATGCGGATACGAACGCAGCGAGAAAACCCTTGGTTCCCATATAGCCGGTTTCAAAAACAGATGTATCTGCTCCGCCAATCGAGACAACATCGTTCGTCACCGATAGCAAGAACATGCCGCACATGGCGCAAACCATGCACGAGGTGGGGTTAAGAGATTTGCCCGAAGGCATGCGGCGGTTCATCGACATGGCAAGTGAGCTCGCCGTGGTGCCGGCCACCATAATGCCAAGAAGCCCCATGGTATATGCATAGATTTTATTAAAGAAATCCAGCACCTCAGACGGAAGCGCGATGCCTACATAGGCAGGGAGCGTCGAAAGAAGAAGGAACAGGCTCGAGAACAGCACAATTGGCATATTCGAGAGAAAGCCATCCTTAATCGCCACCAGATAAATGTTCTTTGAGATTTTGTCGAAGAGAGCCTGGTGTTTTTCAAGGAATTTGACGATAGCGTCCATAACGCATCCTTTCATGATTGCCGGGCACACAACGATTTATCCGGATTCAACCGTCGTCATCCCAGTTTGTATCCGCTTATGTAAGTGAATACGTTCTCGTGCGAAATGTAATATCATTTGCGCGATTTGTCATAACCAATTCTTTTTCCGCTTTGTCGACATGTCAAGAATTTAAATCTTTATTCGGTGAACGGCAGTTGCTTAATTTTAGATTTGTCCAGCTAATAGCTATTTTTTTGGAGCAGTACAATAAGTTTGTAACCGTTTACCGATTGGATATAACATATTAAATATATTGTTGTAACAATATTAGGGACAATGTCACAAGCCTGTCACTCTAGTCAAAGGAAGTAATAATGCCCAAACGATTGCTGAACATGTCCGCATCCGATTTTGCCGCCACGTCACCCATGGATCTAAAGCAGGCAATTCTGGCTTCCGAGGGACGTACCATCATGGCAGAAAACGTACCCTCTTCCCAATTTCTCGGCGGCGTTACTAATGCCGAAATCGAACGTGCCGCAGGTGCCGACCTGCTTCTGTTAAACGCGCTCGATGTGTTCAATCCAGTGATTGCCGGCATTCCGGATGAACTCACCGAAAACCCGGTCACTTGGGTGAAGCGAGCATGCGGAAGGCCCATTGGCGTCAATCTGGAACCAGTTGATATTGAGGCTGAAATGTCTGAATCCCGTACAGAAATCCCTATGGGTCGGCGCGTCTCTCCCAAGACCCTAGAAAAGGCCAACGAACTCGGATTTGATTTTATTTGCCTCACAGGCAACCCTGGAACTGGCGTCTCCAACGATGCAATCGCCCATTCGATTAAACTCTCCAAAGAGCATTTCGATGGCCTGGTCATAGCCGGGAAAATGCATGGAGCGGGCGTTGCGGAACCTGTCATGACACTCGAAATAGCGCGCAAGTTTGTTGATCTCGGCGTCGACATCCTTCTCGTGCCAGCCCCCTACACTGTCCCTTGCTTCCAAGAAGCAGACCTGCGCGCCATCGTAGACTTTGTACGATCCCACAACGTAGACAAGTCAATTGAAGAAAAGGTTCTCGTCATGGCGGCGAACGGGACAAGTCAAGACTCCTGCGACAGCGAGACCATTAAGAAAATAGGCCTTGCAGCAAAAGCCGCTGGCGCTGACCTCCAACATATCGGGGACTCCATGAACGGTATTTGTCTGCCCCAGAATATCTTCACGCTTGGACAAGCCCTTCGTGGCTACAGGCATCAGATCGTCATGCTGAGCCGCTCTGTGATACGTTAAGGTAGCCTCGCCCACGCTACATCCCGACTGAGGCACCCATCGGATACCACCAACATGCAAACTGAGGCTCCAATGCTCGATACACACGAAAAACGGCCACTCTATTTACAGCTCACCGACGCGCTGCTCAAGCAGATCGTCGATGTATATCAAGCAGACGATAAACTTCCAACAGAAATGGAACTTTGCGACGAATACGCCGTAAGCAGAACAACCGTCCGACTTGCCATGAGTGAGCTGGAGCGTCGTGGAAGTATCTATCGAATCCAAGGTAAGGGATCGTTTGTTGCACCGAAACGCGTTAGCGAGCTCAATTCACTTTTAGACTTTGACTTTGCAAGCCATTGCGATGGTGTTGATCCGGATACCATCACCAAACATTTCGGCGGCCGCACATCAGGTCGTCCAATTTCCGTAATGATGCTCCAGCAATTTGGATGCCAAAGTCGTGATGAGATTCAGCGTCTTGAACTGACCTACGAACTTGAAGGCAGCTTCATAGGCGCTGATACGTTCTTCATTTCAAAGTCGCGCGTTCCGAATAATCAGTTAGATTTTCAGGCATTTAGCAAAATCATGGACGAGTTGTCCAAGTCTGTCCAATCTGCTCGAGAAAGCTATAGAGCACGTCAGCTTAGCGATTCCGAAGCCAGCAATTATGGTGTTGCAAAACTTCCGGTCATCGAACTAACTCGTCATGCTTATGACTCCGGAGGCAAATTAATTGCCATTACTTGCCGCACCGTCTTAACTGGACAAATCCCTTATCAAAACTTTATTTTCAAGTCCTAATGTTCTTTTTCTTTTGTCTCGATCTGTAACACGTAGCCGAGTTTTTAAGTCCTAACTGTTACAGATTGAGACAATTTGATAGTGAAGTCCCCATTTGCGCTTCATGTCGCGTTGCGTTGACACGCCAATCCCTCGCCACGGCAGGGCAAACGTATAGCCCACAGCGCTAGCTAGCAGATGACCCGCGTGTGTTCCTCGATGGCGGCACGATCCTCGGCGGCGATACTCGGCTCACACACCACGGCGTCCAAGTTATCCAGGCGACAGAAGGTATAGAAGTCGCGCTTGCCGATCTTGCTGGAATCGGCGATCAGATAGCGCGAGTCGGCCTTGCTAAAAGCGAGCTGCTGGATACGGCCCTCGTCCATGTTGGACGTAGACACGTCGCCATCCAGAATGCCGTTGGCGCCGATAAACGCCGCATCGATGCCCAGCGCGCGAAGGGTATCCTCGGCCGTTGGTCCCACAAAAGCGGCGGTGCGGCGACGGTACATACCGCCCACAAGGCACAAGTCGCAGTCCTCGCGCGCCTCGAGCAGGTTAAACACCGAAAGCGAATTGGTCACAATGCGCAGGCGAAACGTCGGCAGCATCGAGGCCATCTGCTCAACCGTAGTGCCCGTGCCCAAAAAGATGGTCGAGCCCTCCTCGATAAGCTCCACAGCACGGCGCGCAATCTGCAGCTTTTCCTCGGCATGCTTAGTGCGCTTTTCGCTATGCGAATACTCATGGCGCAGCATGGCGTGGGGACGACCCTGCGCACTGCGGGCGCCGCCGTGCACGCGCTCGATCTCGCCCAGACTCGCAAGTTCTTCGAGGTCGCGGCGAATCGTCATGTCCGAAACGCCCAGTGCATCCGAAATCTCCTTGACCGAGACCGTGCCCTGCTCCTCGAGCAGCTGACGAACTTTATCCTGTCGCTCTGCCTTAATCACGATGAATCCTCGCCGTTCTTTGCGCGCATATCATTCAAACAGTAACGAACAAATTGTATCAGACTCGTACGCGTCAAAAATGAACGCCTACACAGCTCCAATCATCACTTTTTTGAGAAAAATACCCCCTGCTTTAGTGGGGTGTAGTGATAATCTCGCCTGTTCGCGCTACAGTTTGTCCGAAATACCTCGATGTTAGGAACCAAATGATCACTTCCGAGCTTTTCGGCACCGCGCCGTGCGGTACCCCCGTTCATCGCTACACCCTCAACGGGCCCGAGATCTGCGTTCGCATTATGGACTATGGCGCCACCGTGTTGGGCATCGATGTGCCCGACATTCCCGGCAACGTGCGCGATGTGGTGCTGGGCTTCGATAAGCTCGAGGATTACTTTGACAACCCCGCCTGCTTTGGCGCGACCATCGGACCCGTGGCAAACCGCACCGCGAGCGCCACGATCACCATCAACGGCACGGACTGGCATATGTCCGCCAACGAGGGCGCCAACAACCTGCACAGCGATCTTGAGCACGGCCTGCACAAGCGCGTATGGGATGTTGAACTCGACGAGGTCCACAATGCCGTGCGCATGACCACCTCGCTTGAGGATGGCGAGCTGGGTCTCCCCGGTAACCGCACCTTTACGGCCGTGTTTACCGTGACGCGCACCGGCGCCTTTCGTATCGAGTATGGCTGCGAGAGCGACTGCGCCACGTACGTGTCCATGACCAACCACACGTACTTTAACCTTGCCGGCCATAACGCCGGAATGGACTGCGAGCACTTCTTTGTTGCTAATGCTGCTCACTACCTGCCCATTAACGAGCAGAACATCCCCACCGGCGAGATCGCTCCGGTCGAGGGCACGCCGTTTGACTTTCGCGAGCTGCGCCCCGTCGCGCCTGGCATGGAGGCCGACGATCCGCAGATTAAGCAGGCCCGTGGCTACGATCACTGTCTGTGCATCGATGGCTATCAGTACGGCCGTAATCTGCGCCGCGCGATGCACGTCGAGGAGATGTGGACCGGCCGTGAGCTGGACTACTACACCACCGCCCCGGGCGTGCAGCTCTACACCGGCAACTGGCTGGGCGACGAGCACGCCAAGGACGATGCCAACTATGGCTGGGGCGCCGGCTTTGCCCTCGAGGCCGAGATGTACCCCGACACGCCGCACCAGCCGCTATTCCCGCAGGGCATTGTGGGCCCGGGTCACCCCTACAGCAATGTGATCGAATATCACTTTATGAGGCACTAAGCCCACAGCGCAACATCTCGCACAACGGCGCCCGCCGGCACCACCGCCGACGGGTGCCGTTTCTTCTTTTGGGCTCATTTTTGCTGTGACTATTTGAGTGACATATCAAAACTATGCCCATTTACTACGCTTAGCCCGGGATGCTCGACCATGCACCAGTTTTTGTATAATTCGCAAGCCGTCTACCTGCGGTTTTGTTTTTCTCAAATTCGACATGCTCGGCGATAGCCGATCAAACGTAGTAAATGGACATAGTTTTTGACAGGCAGAATCGTGTGCGTCCCTCGCAAGGGCAAAATGATCCGTTTTCGTCCGTTCCCAAGGGATCAGATGAACAGATTGCCGATGGGATCGGGGGCGGAACTGGGGAGGTAGCGGATTTCTAGTTCTATGCCGAGCTTTTGCAGCTCTTTGAAGGCGGCGACATCTGCGTCGCTCACGGCAACCGCGGGCGTTATGGGGTGCTTGCCCTCCCCTGTCTGCATATGGCCGATGCTGATCTTGGTGATCGGCACACCACCTTTAACCAGCGCGAGCGCATCGGCGGGTGAGGCCACCATGATCAGAATCAGTTGGCGCGGCGTTGCGGTATGAATGATATCAATGGTCCTTTGCACCGAGAAAAACCGTGTCCAAACGCCTTCTGGCACCGCCACCCTCATAGGCGCCCACTTGCGCGAATCCGCCGCAATCTCGTCGTTAACGATCAGGACGAGGTTGGAACCAACCGCCTCATTCCACAGCTCAACGTCTTGCCCGTAAATAAACCGATCATCGATGCGTGTGAGAAGAATCTTGGGTTGAGCCATCGCTGCCCCATTCTGCTTGAGACCCGTAAGAGCAAGACATCGTGTCTCCAATATTAGTGCATTTAAAGTGAGAAAAGCCGTCAGAACACTTGCGCGGATGTGCGATGTACCGTATCATAGACAGCCGTTGACGCCTCAGTTGCGTCACCACATGGCCGCCAGCGTAGCTCAGTTGGTAGAGCACCGCTCTCGTAAAGCGGGGGTCACCGGTTCGAGCCCGGTCGCTGGCTCCATTGCACAAGATAGCCGTCTTCGGGCGGCTTTTTTGTTGTCGATTAAGAGTATGTGCGCCAATCCAAGCATCGCCACGTCGACAGCTTCCCCTACTCAAAAACAGAAACCCCGCCAAACGTGATTCCCCTAGGGAAAGCACGTTTGGCGGGGTCCTAGCGTGATTTCCCTAGGGAAATTACGCCATCAGACGAACAGCTCAGCTGAGCAGCTCGCTACTCCTCCCAGTAGGCGTCGGCAAGCAACTTAAAGCAGATCTTCTTGACCGGCTGTGCGCCATCGCCCGGGAACTCGAGCGTGGGCATGTGAGGCTCACCGGCAACGAACAGCGCGAACTTGTCGTCGGCAAGATCGCCGGCGATCGAAGCGTCGGAATCGACCAAATCGTAGTCGTCCTTCTCGTCAAACTCCTGGACCAGCGTCAGGCTGCCCGTAGCGACCTTAAAGGCCTCACGACCCTCGACGTCGATCTGCAGATCGTGATAGCGCTGATGCGTCTCGTAGTGAGCCTCGGCCTCGGGACGCGTCGTGGGAGCCATAACGTTTGCAAAGACCTTGTCGCCCAGGATTGGATGGCTGCCGACCTCGAGCTTCGCCGGATCGTTCCCCTCAAGCCAATCGATCAGCACATCGAGGCCCTTGAGCATTCCGCGGTATTCCTCGATATCGCCCAGTGCACCGTAAATCATCTAAATCCCCTCTCGGATCGTTTCTTTGGCGGCTACTCGGCAAACGCGTTACCGACGCTGTTGCCACCCACATACGTCTCGACCAGGCTAAGGTCGGGATTGAACACGACAAAGTCGGCGTCGCGCCCCGGCATAATGCTACCGCACTTGGCATCATCTCTAACCACAAGCAAGCAACCGATGCCGGGGCCGACGCCCAAGCTCCTACAGCTCGGTCACGACAACGCCGTTGTAGACCTCGTCCCAACGGTCCATGACCAGATGACCGGTCATGGGATCCATGGCATTGAGCTTGCCGCAGGTGTTGGCGGTACGCAGCACCGTCTCGTCGTCGGCGCCGGCAGCAATCGCATGTGCGAAGCCGGCAATGGTCGAATCGCCAGAGCCCGTGGCGTTAACGGCAGGGATATCGGGCGTCTTCGCGCGGAACGCACGGCCATTGTGGAAGCCCACGGAACCGGCAGCGCCCATGGAAACGACGACCCAGGGGATATCGGAGAAGCGGGCGTCAGAGGCGAGCGCGGCGCGGAGCTCGTCCACATCGTCGGTGGTAAAGCTCGTGCCCAGAAGGCCGTTGATCTCGGTCAGGTTAGGCTTGACCAGCTCGGGCTTGACCTCGGACTTAAGGGCTGCCTCGAGCGAAGCACCCGAGGTATCGAGCAGCACCTTGGCACCGG
The DNA here is from genome assembly GCA_900549245.1 of uncultured Collinsella sp. Lineage (GTDB taxonomy): Bacteria > Actinomycetota > Coriobacteriia > Coriobacteriales > Coriobacteriaceae > Collinsella. The sequence goes on along the minus strand of URNQ01000004.1, from coordinate 2,901 downwards.
CGTTCTCGGCAATGCCCGTGATCTTGGCATAGTAGTCTGCCTCGACACCGCGGGGCAGCGAACCCGAAATGGTGACGACGTCGGCCTTGCCCGCAAGCTCAGTAAACTTGGCGGTAAAGGCATCGAGCTCCTCAGGGGCAATTGTCGGGCCGCTCTCGAGCAACTCGGTCTGGTTGCCGGCGTGGAGGATGTTAAGGCAAATACGGGTCTCGCCCTTGATGGGCACAAAGTCGTTGTTAATACCGTTGGCGTCCATGAGCTCGGCCATGTAGGCGCCCATGTGGCCGCCGAGCAGACCGGTTGCCACAACGTCGTCGCCCAGCTGACCCAGGACGCGAGCCACGTTGAGGCCCTTGCCACCGGCGGTCTTTTCGGGCGTCACACGGTTGACGTCGTCGATAACGAGCTCATCGAGCTGATAGCGCGTATCGACAGACGGGTTCATCGTAACGGTGAGGATCATTTTTAGCTCCTTATCTCGCAGGCTCCTTGTGCCTCGCGATACGAGTCGACAAAACGGAATTACAGAATCTCAATCGTGAACGAGCGAACGACGGTCTCCTTGGGCTTGGCGATAAGGCAGCCGCGCTTATGCTCAAGCACGTCATCCTCATCGGAACAGGTCGAAAGGCCGCCCCAGGGCTCAACTGCCACAAAATCGCCCTCGGGCTTACTCCACACGATGAGATACGGGAAACCCTCAAAGCTCAGGCGGACGCCCTTGTCCTCGCCCTTTTTGGAAAGCGTGACCTGACGGCTCTCGAGCACGTCAAAGATGGTCTCCGCAAAATCGAAGAGCTCGTGCGATAGGGGCAGCGTCTTTCCCACCATGGGGTTCTTTGAACGGTTAGCTACATCAATCAATCCGGTCGAGGGTACGGCGGTGCAAAGCTCCGCAGCCTCATCTTTCTCGAAGCGCAACTCGTAGTCCGTATAGGCCTCGCCGTCGTCGAGCGGGCACCTAAAGCCGGGGTGTCCACCGATAAAGAACGGCATGTCCTCGGTGCCCTCGTTGGTCACCTCATAGGAAACGCGCACGGCAGCGTCCTCGAGCGCATAACGAGCGACAAGCTTAAACGGGTAGGGATAATCGCTCAGCAGCGCGGCGTTATCCTCCGAAGCCAGGCACATCGCCAGCTCGTTCTCGCTCTGGCTCAGCAGCTTCCACTCCTGTTTGCGCGCAAACCCGTGGCGAGCGAGCTTTACATGATGCCCGGCAAACGTCATGGCGCTACCATCGCGCAGGCCTCCGCAAATCGGGAAGCAAATCGGCGCCTGGCCGGACCACACGGTGGGATCACCCTGCCACAGATACTCGCGACCGTCGGCCTCAATCGAGGTAAACGAGCCGCCGGCCGTAGACACCTTAATAGAAATCGAATCGTTGGAGAGAGCGTATTCCATTGCCCATCCTTTCGAACAACTGCTTTTTGCTCGCAAGTACCCGTCTCGGCCCTGACCAAAGGACAAACCCGCACGTTCATCGATGTGTCCGGTATCCCAGCCATGCAACGGGGTACCATATAGACATTGATGCAATTACAGCTGAAAGGCGTTCTTATGCGAACCATCATCCTCTATGCCTCACGCCACCACGGCAATACGAAAAAGCTCGTGGACGCCATCGTTGAGGCGCACCCCGAAATCGATACCCTCGACGTCAAGGCGCTCGGTAAAAACGAGTACCCCGACCTGCACGAATATCATCTGATCGGTGTCGCCACGGGCATCTATTACTCCGAGATCGACAAGGACATGGCACGCGTGCTCACTAACGTGCTGCAGCCGCAGGACAAGGTGTTTGGCCTTATGACCTACGGTGGCAAAAACAAGTGGTACGGCAAGGATATCGATGGCATCTGCCGCATGAGGCAGGCCATCTTTATGGGTGTCTACGGCTGCCCCGGCTTTGATACGTGGGGGCCGTTCAAACTCACCGGCGGTGTCCAAAAGGGACACCCGACCGCTGAGGAAATTAAGGGCGCCGTCGACTTCTTCGACAAGATCGAAGACGAGTATGGCGACATCATCGTCGAAGAGTACGCCAAGCGCGAGAAGCGTCTAGCCTACGAAAAGGAGCATCCTGCGGGAGGTCTTGTGGCCGGCGTTAAGCGCACGGCAAAGAAGATCGCTAACAAGCTGTAACTGTTAAGGTGCTTTTGAGCGTTTAACCCATACGGCGGGTCCGAGCAGTTTCGGCCCCGCCGTCTTTTTCTATCGTTACTCGGTAAAGGCGTTGCCGACGCTCTGGCCGCCAACATACGTCTCGACGAGGGTGAGCTCGTGGTCGAACACGACAAAGTCGGCGTCGCGACCCGGCATGATGCTGCCGCACTTATCCTCGATGTGCGCGGAGCGTGCCGGCACCTCGGTTGCCATGCGAATGGCGATATCGGCGCTGGCGATGCCCCAGTCGACGATGTTCTTGACGCCCTGGGCAAGCGTGAGCACCGAGCCGGCAATGCTCTTGCCGTCAGCGAGCCAGCACAGGTTGTCCTTCATGATGACGTCCATGCCACCACTGGTGTAGCTGCCCTCGGGCATGCCGCCGCAGCCCAGGCAGTCGGTGATGAGCACCGTATGCTGCCAGCCCTTTGCCTGCAGCAGCGCCTTGATGGCGGCAGGGTTCACGTGCTTTCCATCACAGATGATCTCGGCGTAGGTCTCGGGCGTGGACATGGCAGCACCCACGACACCGGGCTCACGGTGATGCAGACCGCGCTGGCCGTTATAGGTATGCGTAAAGCAGCTAGCACCGGCGTTGATGGCGGCGATGCACTCATCGTAGGTGGCGTCGGAGTGACCGATGCTGGTCACCACACCCTTGGCGTTCAAAGCAGCCGCATAAGCAGGGGCACCGTCGCGCTCGGCCGCCATGGCGCTCTTAACGATGCGGCCGCC
>URNQ01000003.1 GCA_900549245.1 uncultured Collinsella sp. | reverse complement strand
CAGCCGATCGCCATCACCGAGATTGACTCTCGTACCGGTTCGGTGCTGTACCAGCACACCGACAATCCCTCACAGGTGCTTACCGAGGGCGAGGCCGCCGCGGTCACCGATGTTCTGTCCGGCGTCATGAAGGGCAGCGGTACGGGTGCTGCCGGCGCCCTGAGTGTCAACCAGCCCTATGCCGGCAAGACGGGCACCACCGACAACACCACCAACCTGTGGTTCTGCGGCTATACCCCGCAGCTGGCGTGCGCCCTGTGGACCGGCTATTCCGCGGGCGAGATCCCCATCCAAAAATACGGCACGGACCTGCTGGGCGACAGCACCAACCTGCCTGTCTTTAAGCGGTTTATGAACACCGTTCTGACCGGTACCGAGCGCGAGGAGTTTGCGACCGGAACGGCGCCCACCTACAAGAACAACAGCGTCTGGAAGTTCTACGGCACCAACAACACCAAGAAGTCGGAGAACGACGACAAGGACAAGGACGAGAACGAGGACGAAGAGGAAACCACCACAACGACTACCACGACGACCACGACCACCGAGACCACGGGCGGCGACACCACCGGCGGCACCGGTACGACCGGTGGCTCGACGGGCGGCTCCACTGGTGGTTCGACCGGCGGCGATGGCGGCACGCCTACGCCTACGCCCACTCCCACTCCCGACCCCTCGCCCACGCCTGACGATACGGTCGGCTAAGAAGTACGCGACTAAAGCCAACAAGGCCCCGAGCAGCTTATTGAACTGCTCGGGGCCTTTTAGTTTGAAGCGACTGGGCGGTCGTTATACCAGCAAACAAAAAAAGGGGGTACCGACCAACGTCGATACCCCTTACAAGCCACTATGTAAGCGCACGCAGTGCCGAGCGCACGACCCGCACGCCTACTTGCGAGAATTGCTCAGCTTATTGATCAGCGCCTCGAGACGCTCGCCGTCCTCGGCCGTCTGGGCAATGACCAAAATCGTATCGTTGCCGGCAAGCGAGCCAAGCACATCGGGCAACTCTGCCGCATCAACGGCGGCGGCGATGCCGGAAGCCGTGCCAGGCTGAGCCTTGATCATAACCAGATTATCGGTACGCAGAACGCCCGTTACGAGCTCGGAAACCATGCGCTGCAGGTGCAGGTCCTCTGCCAGAACATAGATGCCCTCAGGGAGCTTACGCAGCCCCATATCGGCAATATCGCGAGAGACAGTCGCCTGCGTGCAATCAAAGCCCATAGCACGGAGCTCATCGACCAGCACACGCTGCGTGCGGACGTCCTTATTGCGCACAATATCTCTAATGGCATCCTGGCGCCCATTGCGTTTTTTAGCCATACAAACCCTCACTCCAAAAGATGGCGGAGACAATCAATCAGTGATTGAATAGTTTAACGCTATTTGAAGGCTTTTGTGTATAAGAACGCATTTCGAAACAATTCTATGCAAATTTGTTTCGTAATGAGCCGTTTAGGCGGTTTTTGCGCCCGTCCGGTTAAGAAAAGCTGCCAGATGCGTACACATCACGCAACGCGCGGGCTTGGCGCTAGCGATCGGCCCAAACAACAGACCGAGCCCCCGATGGTTATCCTTGAGCGCGGCGACCATTTGACGGGTTCGAGGCGCCTCGAGCATATCACGCATGCGGGCGGAACGCTCGATTGACGACACTCCATGCGGGCTCAAACACAAATTCTCGATGCAGGCGACCAGTCCGGCAAAGTAGAACTTTTGGCTTGCCAGCTTGAGCCGACCACCGCTATCTGCTTCCGAGAGTGAGTCCGCAAGCTCGTCGAGCGCTCGAGTGTTATCGGATATCCTGGCATACATGGTGGGATCAAAGGCATCTGTAAGCTTAGGTGCCACCGCGTGGAAACAAGCGTCGCCGCAGCCGGACACGAATCGTGCCTGCGAGAGCGCGCATGCCATAAACCCAACTGTGCGAAACGCCTTGTCGCACAAAAGGCATGTCTCAAACAGCGAGCGGCTGTACATCACGCCAGAGGTCTGAACGACTAGGCCGCCTAAAATCAACTGAGGCAGCCCGGCCACCATCGAAGATTTGCTATCAATGGAAATATGAGTAGCATCCAAGACGCGCGAATGGCGATCTCGATGTGCATCATAGCGGTCGAGCGACACCGTAGGGAACACTATGTCTGCCGCAGTATCGCACGCGATATCGACCATCTTGGAAAGGGCCTGCGGAGCAAACCACTCATCGGCGTTCATGGCGATGATTTGAGAGCCGCGCGAGGCATCAAAACCGGCACGAAGACAAGCGCCGCGCTTCGCGTCCTCGACGTCAATCAAATCAATATGGATGTCCCTGTCGGCAGCAACTTGAAGCGAATGGCGCACACCGGGCGCAGCATCGCGGCAGACAACGACAATCTGCAAATCGTAGAGGTCTTGGTTCTGGATACTCTCGAGCGCACGCATCGCATAGCTGGGCGAGCCTTCTACCACAAGGATCACCGAAAGTCGCGGATGCGAGCCACGTCGAACCAAATTATCCGTCCTCTCGACAGCAATGAATCAAACCGTGGTTCATGGTACACCCCGGCAATAAAAGCAATGAGACACCGGTTGCATTGCACGCCAAGAACAGATGTTGCACACGCGCAGCCCACAGATGACAGGTGTCGACGCACGAGACGTCGAGCCCTCCCCTAGTCGAGCACGACAAGCTCGGCGGGATCGTAATCCACGCCCATAAACGTAAGGCCGCAGGCAGGAGCCGTGGGGCCCGCAGCGGTACGGTCGCAAGCATCGATAACCTCACGCATCCACTCGGGTTCACGGCGATGCATGCCAATCTCGACAAGCGTGCCCACGATCGTACGGACCATCGAATGCAGAAACGCATTGCCCTCGATGGTGAACGTCAGGATGTCCTCGCCAAACGCAACCTCATGGCCAAATTCGGCACGCATCACGCAGCGATGCGTGGGCTTGCCAACGGCCGAGGCAACCTTGCAAAAGCTTTTAAAGTCCTGCTCGCCCAGCAGAGCGGGGCAGGCAGCAGACATAGCCTTTACATCCAAGGGATAGCGATGCCACCACACGGCACCGCGGGACAGCACGGGGCGCGCATCTCGATCGGCAATACGGTACGTATACGTACGGGAACGCGCGTCAAAACGTGCAGAAAAGCCTTTACGGGCCTTGTAGACCTCGTTTATGGCGATATCTTTGGGCAGCAGGGCATCCATAGCCCGCAGCCACCTACGGCGCGTACAAGCGAGCTCAGCGTCCGTTACGGGCACGCTGATGTACTGAGCCACGGCATGCACGCCGGCATCGGTACGCCCCGCGCACGTCAGATCGATCGGGCGGCGAAGCAGCGTCTCGATGGCTCGACGTAGCTCACCCGCAACCGTCGTCTGTCCCGGCTGCTCGGCAAATCCGCTATACGACGAGCCATCATAGGCCACGCGAAATACGAGCGTGGCGTCAAGCTCGGAAATCGAATTGAAATCAGACGGCGCAGTCATGGGCGCTCCCAACAAACAAGCAACGGTATCGCGACAAAAAAAGAGGGGTACGCGAACGTACCCCTCGAATATAGCCTATGCAGACGGAATGTCTACTCAGCGGTCTCCTCAGCAGGAGCCTCCTCGGCAGCGGTCTCCTCGACAGCCTCGACCTTCTTGGGAGCAGCGGCCTTCTTGGGGGCCGGAGCAGCCTTCTTGGCCTTAGGCGTGCAAGGCTCGGTGACGAGCTCCATGATAACGATGGGAGCGTTGTCGCCCTTACGGTTACCGAGCTTCATGATGCGGGTGTAACCGCCGTTGCGGTCCTGCCACATGCCCTGGGCAGCCTTGTCGAAGATCTCGGCAACGAGCTGCTTATCGCCGAGCTTGGCGATAGCCAGACGACGAGAGTGCAGGTCGCCCTTCTTGGCCCAAGTGATGATCGGATCGACGACCGAACGCAGCGCCTTAGCGCGGGTCTCGGTGGTCTTGATGCGGTCGTTCTCGAAGAGGGCCTTAGCAAGGCTCTTCTTCATGGCCTTGGTGTGGCTCGCATCGGTGCCGAGCTTCAGGCCCTTCTTAACGTTGTGACGCATGGTCTAGTTTCTCCTCAAATATGCGAAGCATTAAGCCTTCAGGCTCAGGCCCATGGACTCAAGCTTGTCCTTCACTTCCTCGATCGACTTAACACCGAAGTTACGGATGTTGAGCAGATCGTTCTCCGAGAACTCAACGAGCTGACGGACCGAGTGAATGCTGGCGCGCTTAAGGCAGTTGTAGGAACGGACGGAAAGGTCCAGATCCTCGATCTGCTTGTCCAGCTCGGCGTTGTCGTTGGTGACCTCGGGAGCGAAGATCGAAGCCTCCTCCTCGACCTCGGGGGTCTCGGCAAGGTTCATAAAGGCGGCCATATGCTGGTTGATGATATTGGCAGCCTGGACCACGGCGTCGCGCGGGGCGATGGAGCCGTTGGTCTCGATCTCGAGGACAAGGCGGTCGTAGTCGGTGTGCTGACCGACACGGCAAGCCTCAACGAGCTTGGCGCAACGGGACACCGGCGAGTACAGCGAGTCGACGTGGATCACACCGATGGGATCGTTGTCGCGCTTGTTAGCCTCGCCAGAGACATAGCCGCGGCCATAGCCGATGCGCATGCTCATGGTGAGATGGCCACCCTCGGTAAGCGTAGCGATGTGCTGCTCGGGGTTGACCAGCTCAAACTCGGACGGAATAAAGAAGTCCGCACCGGTGACCTCGCAGGGGCCGTCAACAGAAATGGTGGCGGTCGCCTCGTCGGTCGTGCCGAGAGCCCTGAAGACAAGACCCTTGACATTCAGGACGATGTCGGTGACATCCTCGACCATGTTAGGGATGGTCATGAACTCGTGCTGTGCACCATCGATCTGAATAGCCTCGACGGCGGCACCCTCGAGCGAGGACAGAAGTACGCGACGAAGGGAGTTACCCAGCGTATCGCCGTAGCCACGCTCGAGCGGCTCGACGGAGACACGAGCAGACGTCTCGTTGATCTCTTCGACCTGAACCTGAGGCCTAATGAATTCTGACATGTATTACCTCCAGCCTCAGCAGCCCGGATGGACTACTTAGAGTAGAGCTCGACGATGAGCTGCTCGTTGATATCACCGCTGATCTGCTCACGCGTCGGCAGAGCGAGCACGTTACCAGACAGCTTCTCGATATCGACCTCGAGCCAGCCAGGGACCTCAAAGCGCTCGGAGGAAATCAGGGCCTCCTTGATGGGGAGGAGGTCACGGAACTTCTCGCCGACAGCGACGACGTCGCCGGCCTTGACGCGGTAGGACGGGATGTCCACGCGCTTGCCGTTCACGGTGAAGTGACCGTGACGGACGGACTGACGAGCCTCTTTGCGGGTGCGGGCGAAGCCAAGACGGAAGACGACGTTGTCGAGGCGAGACTCAAGGATGATCATGAGGTTCTCACCGGTGACGCCGTTCATCTTGCGGGCCTTGTTGAAGTAGCCGTGGAACTGCTTCTCCAGAACGCCATAGATGAACTTGACCTTCTGCTTCTCGCGCAGCTGCATGCCGTACTCAGATTCCTTGCGACGGCGCTTGGGCTGACGGATAGATTCCTTCTTGCTGCTGTAACCGAGCTCAGCGGGATCGATCCCGAGCTGACGGCAGCGCTTAAGAACAGGAGTCCTGTCGATTGCCATATTGATACGATCCTTTCAGTTACACGCGGCGACGCTTCTTGGGGCGGCAGCCGTTGTGCGGAATGGGGGTCTTGTCCTGGATGCTCGAGACCTCGAGGCCAGCAGCCTGGAGAGAGCGGATGGCGGTCTCACGACCGGAGCCGGGGCCCTTGACGAAGACGGAAACCTTCTTCATACCGTGCTCCATGGCCTGCTTGGCAGCAGCCTCGGCAGCCATCTGGGCAGCGAACGGCGTGGACTTACGGGAGCCCTTGAAGCCCACCTGGCCAGCCGACTTCCAGGAAATGACGTTGCCCTGGGGATCGGTGATCGAAACGATCGTGTTGTTGAACGTAGAACGAATGTGAGCCTGGCCCACGGAAATGTTCTTACGGTCCGCGCGCTTCAGACGGGCAGCGCGAACGTTCTTCTTAGCAGTAGCCATCTATCTAGCGCTCCTTATTTCTTCTTCTTAGCACCGATCTGACGCTTCGGGCCCTTGCGGGTACGAGCGTTAGTGTGGGTGCGCTGGCCGCGGACCGGGAGGCCCTTGCGGTGACGAAGGCCGCGGTTGCAGCCGATGTCCATAAGGCGCTTGACGTTCTGGTTGCGCTCACGGCGGAGGTCGCCCTCAACCATGATCTGGTTCTTATCGATATAATCGCGGATGGCGTTAACCTCATCCTCGGTGAGGTCCTTAACGCGCGTATCCACGTTAACGTTGCACTCGACGCAGATCTTCGTCGCAGTGGTGCGGCCGATGCCGTAAATGTAGGTCAGACCGATCTCAACGCGCTTCTCACGCGGGAGGTCGACACCATTAATACGGGCCAACGTAGTCTCCTCTCTTAACCCTGACGCTGCTTATGACGGGGGTTCTCGCAAATGACGAGGACCTTGCCATGGCGCCTAATGATTTTGCACTTATCGCACATCTTCTTGACCGAAGGACGTACCTTCATCGTTCTTCCTTTCGGTAGCGCTCAAACTACTTCCCTACTATCTACTCGCCCAGCCGCAGGCGTTTAAAACTATGGCTGGTCTTCACACACAATCCGACCGTAGGTTGAGCTAAGCCTGCAGCCGGAAATGGAGTGCGTGTATGCGTGCCGCTATTTGTAGCGATAGGTGATGCGACCGCGGGTCAGGTCGTACGGGGAAAGCTCCACGACAACCCTGTCACCGGGGAGAATACGGATGTAATTCATTCGGATCTTGCCAGAAATGTTGCACAGAACCGAATGACCGTTCTCGAGCTCAACCTTAAACATGGCATTGGGCAACGGTTCCTTTACCGTACCCTCGAGCTCAATTGCGTCTTCCTTCTTCACAAGCAATCATCTTTCTCTAGAAAACGACAGCGATTGAGTATTCTACAATACGCATGCACGTATCGTAGTATCTTCGTAATGGCTCCACAACTAAGCGGAACTTGTTACATTTGAAATGTTAAGGCGTGCATTTGACGCAAGCCCTACATTTCACCGCCCTGCAAGGAACACCAAGCACCTTGGGCATCCGTGGTGAGAATCACCGGACCGTCATTGGTAATGGCGACGGTGTTCTCGTAGTGCGCGGCGGGCAGGTGGTCGTTGGTCGTAACAATCCAACCGTCGGAGCCCGTGCTCACATGGTTGGAACCCATCGTAACCATCGGCTCGATGGCAATGACCATGCCGGCCTGGAGGCGAACGCCCCTCCCCTTCTTTCCATAATTAGGAACGTTGGGGTCCTCGTGCATCACACGGCCAATGCCATGGCCCACATAGTCGCGAAGCACGCCGTAACCGTGAGACTCGGCGAGAGACTGAACGGCATAACCGACGTCCCCGATATGGTTACCGGGAACAGCCTGCTCGATGGCAGCCTTAAGGCAATCGCGCGTGACCTCGCACAGGGCCTTGGCCTCGGGCGTAGGGGTGCCGACGAAAAACGTCCAAGCGTTATCGCCAACCCAACCATCAACAACGGCTCCCGTATCGATGGAGATGATATCGCCATCGCGCAGGATCATATCGGGGTTGGGAATACCGTGGACCACGGCATCGTTGATCGATGCGCAAATGGTTCCGGGGAACCCACCGTAACCCTTAAAGGCCGGGGTGCCGCCATGCATGCGGATAATCTGCTCCGCGAGCTGATCGAGCTCAAAGGTCGAAACACCAGGGCGGACCATGGCCCCAACGTGGCGGAGCGCCATCTTAGATAGCGCTCCTGCCTTCTTCATCTGCTCGATTTGCGTTGCAGACTTAATCTTGATCATAGACCGAGAGCCTCTTTGACATCCCCGTACACGGTCTCGCGAGCCTGGTCACCGTTGACCGACTTGAGCAGACCCTGGCCACGATAGTAGTCGACGAGCGGGCTCGTGGACTTCTCGTAGACGTCGAGACGGTTCTTGATGGTCTCGGGCTTGTCGTCGTCGCGCTGATACATCTCGCCGGCGCACTTGGGGCAGGTAGCATCGGCAGCGGTGCCGGTGTAACCGCAGGCGCGGCAGGTGCGACGCGAAGACAGACGATCGATGATGACCTCGGGGGCCACGTCGACCAGAAGGGCGCAGTCGATCTCGCGACCCATGGCGGAGAGCTCGGAATCGAGCGTCACAGCCTGGGCGGTGTTGCGCGGGAAGCCGTCGAGGATGAAGCCCTGCTGGGCGTCATCGGCGGCAAGGCGCTCCTTGACAAGGTCGATCACGAGCTGGTCGGGAACGAGCTCGCCAGCGTCCATGTACTTCTTAGCCTGAATACCAAGCTCGGTGCCACCCTTGACGGCAGCACGCAGCAGGTCGCCCGTGGAAATGTGAGCGACGCCAAACTCGGCGACGAGCTCCTGTGCGACGGTGCCCTTACCGGCACCCGGAGCTCCGAGCAATACGAGGTTCATGAGCAATCCTCCTCTAGCCTATTTAAAGAATCCATCGTAATCATACATCTTGATCTGGCCTTCGAGCTTATCGACCGTGTCGAGCACGACGCCGACCATGATGAGGATGGACGTGCCGCCAAATGCCTGGATCAGATGGTTACCCGTGAAGGAGAAGATGATCGAAGGCACGATGGCGATGAGCGCCAAAAAGACAGCGCTGGGAAGCGTAATCTTGTTGAGCGCGTTCTTGATGTAGGCCGCGGTAGCCCTACCCGGACGCACGCCCGGAATAAAGCCGCCCTGCTTCTTAAGGTTGTCGGCGGTGTCATCGGGGTTGAACACCATGGAGGTGTAGAAGTACGCGAAGAACACGATGAGGACAACATTAAGCACCCAGTTGAGCCAACCGGTCGAAAGCGCGGAGGCAACTGCCTGAATCCAGCCGATGCCGGGGAAGAACACGGCAATCTGAGCCGGGAAGTACAGCAACGCCGAAGCGAAGATGATCGGCACGACACCCGCGGTGTTGACCTTGATGGGCAGGTAGGTGGTCTGGCCACCCATCATGCGACGGCCAACGACGCGTTTGGCGTAGGAGACCGGGATGCGGCGCTGGCCGCGCTCAAGGAAAACAATCAGCGGGATAACCAGCAGGATGATGGCGCAGATGATCACCATGGTGATGATGCCACCGGCATTGCCCTCGGTGCTGGAGAAGATCGCCTGCGGCAGACCGGCCATGATGTTCGCAAAGATGATCAGCGACATGCCATTGCCGATACCGCGCTGGGTGATGAGCTCACCAATCCACATGATCAACATGGCGCCCGCGGTGAGCGTGCCGACGATCATGAGGTCGAAGATGATCTCGGGAGCGCCGGCGCCGTTAAAGCTGATGCCGAAGCTCTTAAAGAGGAAGAGGTAACCCACGGAGTTGAGGATTGCCAGAGCCAGGGTGAGGTAACGCGAATACTGCGTAATCTTGGTCTGACCGACCTCGCCCTCGCGGGCAAGCTCATGCAGGGAAGGCACAACGGCCTGGAGCATCTGGAGGATGATCGAGCTGGTGATGTAAGGCATGATGCCCAGCGAAAACACCGAAACATAGCTCAACGCGCCGCCAGAGAAAAGATTCAGGAGGGCCATAGCACCTGCGGCGACCGAATTGTTATCGGTCGAGAAAAGGCCCAGCATCCCCTGGAAGGGAATGCCGGGCACAGGAACGTGCGCACCAATGCGGTACACGACGAGCATAGCTATGGTAAAAAGAATCTTTTCGCGCAATTCTTTGATGCGGAAAGCATTCTTAAGACCATTTAGCACGGCAGCTCGACCTTTCCGCCGGCGGCCTCGATCTTGGCCTGCGCAGAAGCGCTGACCTTGTCGACCTTGACCGTGAACTTCTTGGTGAGCTCACCATTGCCGAGCACCTTGACGGGCTCGAACTCGCTCTTGGTGATGCGAGCGGCCTTAAGAGCGGCACCGTCGATCACAGCGCCATCCTCGAACTTACGCTCGAGACGCTCAACGTTAACAGCGGTGTACTCGATACGACGGGGGTTGCGGAAGCCCGGAAGCTTGGGCAGGCGCATAGCCAGCGGAGTCTGGCCACCCTCGAAGCCGGCACCCTTGGTGCCGCCAGAGCGGGAACCCTGGCCCTTCTGACCGCGGCCAGAAGTGGTGCCGTGACCCGAAGAATTGCCACGGCCGACGCGCTTGCGGTTCTTGGTGGAACCGGGCGCGGGAGTAAGATCGTGAAGCTGCATTTGCTACTCCTCTACAATCTCGACAAGGTGCTTGACCTTGAAGATCATGCCGCGGACGGACTCGTTGTCAGCAATCTCGCGAACCTCGCGGATCCTGTGGAGACCGAGGGCACGGACAGTACGGACCTGGTCCTGCTTGCAACCGTTGGTGCTGCGGACCTGCTTGATCTTGATGGTGTCAGCCATGCTTAGTTCTCCTTACCGACGAACATCTCGGAGACCGTCAGGCCACGGCGAGCCGCGACGTCCTCAGGGCTGGAGAGCTCCTTGAGGCCCTCGACGGCAGCCTTGATGATGTTGAGGCCGTTGTCGGTACCGAGGGACTTGGACAGGACGTTCTTGATGCCAGCAAGCTCAAAGAGGGGACGCACAGCGCCGCCGGCGATAACGCCGGTACCCTCGACAGCGGGCTTGATGATGATGCGGCCGGCACCAAAGTGGCCGAGAACCTCGTGCGGGATGGTGCCCTGCTCGGTCACCGGCACGTGGAACATGTTCTTCTTGGCATCGAGAGACGCCTTGGAGATGGCCAGGGGCACCTCAGCGGACTTGCCCATGCCAACGCCGACGTTACCCTTGCCGTCGCCAACGACGACGAGAGCGACGAGGCTCATGCGACGACCACCCTTGACGGTCTTCGACACGCGGTTGATGTAAACGACGCGCTCCTCGAACTCGGAGGCCTCGCGCTGCTGCTTCTGATTACGAGCCATGTGCTACATACCTCCTAGAACTCGAGACCGGCGGCACGAGCACCGTCGGCGAGGGCCTTGACGCGGCCATGGTAGATACGGCCACCGCGATCGAAGGCGACCTTGGTGATGCCGGCCTCGATGGCGCGCTTGCCAACGAGCTGACCGACCTTCTCCGCAGCCTCCTTGTTCGAGGTGTGGGTGCCCTTGAACTCGGCCTCGAGGGTCGAGGCAGAGACGAGCGTCAGGCTGGAGCCCTTGCTGTCGTCGATGATCTGGGCATAGATGTTGGCGTTAGTACGGGTCACGCGAAGACGCGGACGCTCGGAGGTACCCGAGACCTTGCCGCGAACACGACGCTGACGACGCTTGAGGCCTTCCAGCTTCGCCTTATGCTTGTTCATACGTAAACTCCTAAAAAGGTTGATCTTGCCAGCACCTGACGGGGTGCTGGTCTTATGCGAGTGAGTCGGTTACGACTACTTGGCGGCCTTACCCAGCTTGCGGCGGATGTGCTCGCCAACGTAGTGGATACCCTTGCCCTTGTAAGGCTCGGGAGGACGATGGCCGCGGATCTCAGCGGCGATCTGACCGACCTGCTGCTTGTTGATACCCTTGACGTTCACGTGGGTGTTGTCGGGAACCTCGAAGGTGATGCCCTCGGGAGCCTCGACGATCACGGGGTGCGAGAAGCCCAGGGAGAACTCGAGGTTCTTGCCCTTCTGCTGCACGCGGTAACCGACGCCGGCGAGCTCGAGCTTCTTCTCGAAGCCCTCGGAAACGCCAACAACCATGTTGTGGATGAGGGCGCGGGTGAGGCCGTGGCGGGCACGGGTCTCACGCTCGTCGTCGGGACGGGAAACGGTGAGGACGTTGTCCTCGACGTTGATAGCGAGCTTCTCAAAGACATCGAGCTCGAGCTGGCCCTTGGGGCCCTTGACGACAACGTTGTTGCCGTTGACTGCCACTTCGACTCCGGCGGGAATCTGGACAGGCTTATTACCGATACGAGACACGGTGATCTCCTTTCCTTCTACCTACCGAGCGAATTACCAGACGTAAGCGATGATCTCGCCGCCGACGTTGTGCTTGCGAGCATCGCGGTCGGTCATGACGCCATGGCTGGTGGAAATAATGGCGGTACCAAGGCCACCGCGGACGCGGGGCATGTCGGCAACGCCGGTGTACTTACGCAGGCCCGGCTTGGAAATGCGGCGGATGCCGTTGATGACCTTAGCCTTCTTGGGACCATACTTAAGCGTGATGTGCAGAGTCTTCTGGGGAACGGTGTCCTCGACATCGTAGCCCTCGATGTAGCCCTCCTCGTGCAGAACACGAGCGATCTCGACGAGCTTCTTGCTGCTCGGCATGGAGACCGTGGCCTTGTTCACAGAGTTAGCGTTACGGATGCGCGTAAGCATATCTGCGATCGGGTCTGTAAGGTTCATACAGATTCTCCTTCGTTCTTGATGAACACGTGCTCTTGGTTCTTCGCCGCCCTTAACGGCAAAGCCTTTTTAGCGCGTTTTCCCTGTTCCAAACTGATGCTTGAAACGCTGGTAGTGACTTACCAGCTGGCCTTCTTAACGCCGGGAAGCTCGCCCTTGAGTGCAAGCTCGCGGAAGCAGACACGGCACAGGCCGAACTTGCGGTACACAGAGTGCGGACGGCCGCAGCGCTGGCAGCGCGTGTACTCACGAGTAGAGAACTTCTGCTTGCGATTGCACTTGACGATCATCGATGTCTTAGCCACTTATATCCTCCTCACATAGAGTATTGTTCGCCCCAAGCGCCGCCCCCTTGTGGGAACGGCGCTTATAGGGCAGGTGAACCTATTTCTTGAACGGGAAACCGAAGGCATCCAGAAGGGCCTTGGCCTCCTCATCGGTGTTGGCGGTGGTCACGAAAGTGATGTCCATACCACGCTGGTGATCGACGGAGTCGAAGTCGATCTCGGGGAAGATGAGCTGCTCGGTGACGCCCATGGAGAAGTTACCACGGCCGTCGAAGCTCTTGGCGGAGATGCCGCGGAAGTCGCGGATACGGGGGATCGCGACGGAGGTCAGACGATCGAAGAACTCCCACATACGGTCGCCACGCAGGGTAACCTTGCAGCCGATCGGCATACCAGCGCGCAGGCGGAAGGTAGCGATGGACTTGCGGGCACGGGTGATCATCGGCTGCTGGCCGGTGATGGCGCGCAGGTCGCGCACGGCACCGTCGATGGCCTTGGAATCGGTAGCGGCCTCGCCGACACCCATGTTCACGACGATCTTCTCAAACTTAGGAATCATCATGACGTTCTCGTACTGGAACTTATCCTGAAGCTGCTGCTTGACCTCGTTGTTGTACTTGGTCTTCAGACGCGGCACATACTTCTCTTCTGCCATTGTTCACTCCTTCTTGGGGTTTTAAGCACGGGGCGTGGCCACGATGGGTTGTCCTCGTGCCTCCTGGCTGCATCCGCGCCGCTCATGGCATTTCGCGGTTTGGACTCGACGCAGCAGGAGCCGACAAAACAATCGGTACTATACGCGCATCGGGAGCGTATTTCCAGAAAAACCTCGTCTGCCTGCACAACTCCACAACTCCCCCGCACAAATGGGTCCCAAAAAGCAGTTGCGGTGAAATAGGGACTGTTTGACGGCTTAACAGGCTTAAACAGTCCGTATTTCACCGCAACTCATATATGGGGATGCGATTAGCGCTTGCGGGGGACGAGCTTGGTGCGGCGCAGGTGGATCATCTCGGCAGCGATGGAGATGGCAATCTCCTCGGGATCCTCGGCCTCGATGGCAACGCCGATCGGCAGGTGCAGCCCGTCGATCTGGTCCTGCGTAAAGCCCTCCTGCTCCAGGCGGGCGCGCACAAAGGCGGTCTTGCGGCGCGAACCCAGGCAGCCCAGATAGGCGGGCTTGGCGCGCATGGCCTGAATCACCACGTCGATATCGGACTTGTGACCCGCCGTGGCGCCGACCACTGGGTCGCGCGGGCCGATGGGGCACTGCTTGCTCAGGTTCTTGTAGTCGACCAGACGACGGTCGTAGACACCGGGCACCCATTCGGGCGTCAACGTGCCGGGGCGGTCGTCGCAAGCCACGACGGCAAAGCCCGCCGCCGTGAGCACCCGCGCCGTCGCAGCACCCACGTGTCCGCAGCCAAAGATATAGGTCAGGCCCTCGGGGCAGAGCGTCTCGATGTGCGCGGGAGGAATCTCGGAGGCGGCGTTGGTGTAGGTGACGCTGCTCCCCTCTTCCGCCAGCGAAAGCCCGGGACAGCCGTCAATGGTATGGCGTGATGCCTCGCCATGGTACTCAGCCACATCGCCCTCGAGCGCGCTTGCGATAAACGGCTCAAAGTCAATGACGAAGTCGCCGATGCGTCGATACGCCAGCACATTGGCAATCTCCTGGAACAACGGTGCCTTGGTCGCGTCCAGGTGCAGATAGCACAGGCA
Organism: uncultured Collinsella sp.; assembly: GCA_900549245.1. GTDB lineage: Bacteria > Actinomycetota > Coriobacteriia > Coriobacteriales > Coriobacteriaceae > Collinsella. The sequence goes on along the minus strand of URNQ01000003.1, from coordinate 15,738 downwards.
GATAGCTCCGCCGCAAATCATGCCGGTATCGGAGTTCTCGCCGCCCATGGTGTAGCGGACCAGACGCGATTTACCGCCGGCCAGCAGCTCGCGCGCCTCGTCCAGCGCAAAGAGCTCAATCTTGCCGCCGCCGATAGTGCCCGCCTGGCTGCCATCGGCCAAGAAAGTCATCCATGCGCCCACACCGCGCGGGGACGACCCCGCCGTACCGGCCACTACCACCAGCTCGCACGTCTCGCCAGCACGCAGGGCGGCAAGCGCCGCATTCACCACATCGAGCTTTTCCATTGCCGCCTTCTATCCTCTAAAGACATCGGTGAGCATGGCGAGCGCCTCGAGCACGCCGCCGCCGACCGACGTCGCTTTGTCCGAAATATAGTTGATATAGCTGGCATCGCCGCGCGGGTCGACGTCGGCACATTTAAAGCCCTCGGTCACCTGAACACCGTCGGCCAAAAGGCCGCGCAAGCAGCCGTCAATCTGCGTGACCATGGGAGTATCACCCGCATACCCGATCACATCGCCGGCACTCACGATGTCGCCGATGGTGCGGTCGGACCTAAACACGCCGGCGGCGGGGCTGTGGATAACGCGCTCCTTGCCATAGCCGGCGATGACACCCGGCACGCCCGTATTGAGCTGGGGCGAACCTTGGGTAATGACACGGCCGAGAAAATGCCCGCGCATGGTCTCGACCACGGCGTCGCAATCGACCGGCGCGGTAAAGCCCGGCCCCACGGCGATGACGACAGGCGCCATATCGCGCGTGGTGCCCAAGTTGCGCTTGGCCAAAATCGCGTCTACCACAGCCGCGGGTTTAAGCTCATCGAGCATCTTGGCCTGAGGGTCCACCACAACGGCGACGTCTCCAGCCTCGGTAATCGCAAGCGCCTCAGCCGGCGTCTGTGCCAAGCGAGCGCGAATGCCTTCGACCTCGACCTCGCCCAGGCGAATGGCCTCGCAAAAACTGATTGTGCGACGGATGCACGTGGGAACCGCGATATCTGCCATAACGACCGACACGCCGGCGCGCACCAAACGGGCAGCGACACCCGTGGCGATATCGCCGGCGCCGCGAACATAAACGAGCATTCCCGGGGCACCTCCCTGTGCTACGGTTTGAGCAGAGCAAAAGCGGTCCGACCGCTACTCTGATGATTATTTATTATCACAGTATTATACGGCGGTGAACAGATGGAAACGGTTAGCGGCAATCTTGCCTCGGCGCTCAGGATCAAGCCAGGCATTACCGCGATTATCGGCAGCGGTGGCAAGTCGACCTTGCTCAAGACGCTCGGCCTTGAGCTTATGCGCGCTGGCGGCCGCGCGCTCCTCTGCACCACCACGCATATGTTCCCCGTCGCCGGCGTGCCGTGGGACGGGTCGAGTCGTCGCCTGGCCGCCGCGCCTTGGAAGCCAGGCGCCTCGCATGTCCCCGGTTGCACCTGCGAGGCACGCGCGGGCATGAGCCGCGGAAGTATCTGCCAGGCGGGTGTTTTGGACCCAGAGACAGGCAAGCTCTCCGCCCCCGCCGAGCCGCTCGGCGAGCTGGCACGGCGCTTTAACCATGTGTTGGCCGAGGCAGATGGCAGCAAGCGACTCCCGCTCAAGGCGCATGCCGCCTGGGAGCCGGTAATTCCCGCCGCCACGGCAAACGTTGTCTGGGTCGTCGGGCGCGTGCCTCGGGGCAAGCCCGTCGCCGAGGTTGTCCACCGCCCCGAGCTCTTCTGCGAGCGCTGCGGCTGCGAGCCTACCGACATCGCCACGCCCGAGCGCGTCGCCCAGGTGCTCAATGCCGAGATGCAGATGCTGAACCTAAACAATGCCCGTATCATGCTCAACCAAGTCGACACGCTTGCCGATCCAACGATGGCAGATCGCTTCGAGGCGGCCCTCGGCCGCCCCCTCATCGCCACCAGCCTCAAGGGGTAGCTAAAAGAGCCCCGTCCCAAATTAGCTACCCCGGCGGTCTTCCTGTTAGCGGGGCACGTAGCGGCCGGGTTGGGCTCCGGTGGGCTCGCCGTCGCGTGCCGCCAGCACGCCGTTCACAAACACGGCCTTGGCGCGGCCATGTGCCTCAAAGCCCTCGAGCGGCGTGTAGTCCACGGCCTGATGCTGCGTCGCGGCGCTGATCGTCCAACGCGCGTACGGATCCCACACGCACACGTCGGCATCGGCGCCCTCGGCAAGACAGCCCTTGCGCGGATACATGCCAAAAACGCGCGCCGGGTTCTCGCTCATCAGGCGGCACAGATCCTCGGGACCCAGCTGTCCCTCAAAGCTCGTAGCGATCGCGACGGGGCGATGCTCCACGCCGGGTCCGCCGTTGGGAATCGCGCGGAAATCATCGCGTCCTCGGTCCTTTTGCCCGTGCAGGTTAAAGCTGCAATGATCGGTCGCAATAGTATCGATCTCGCCAGCCACAAGCGCCTCGCGCAGCGCGGCACGGTCACCGGCATGGCGCAGCGGCGGGCTCATCACGTACTTGGCGCCCGCAAAGCCGTCCTCGCCCTGCTCCAGATAGCAGGTGTCGTCGAGCATCAGATACTGAGGGCATGTCTCGACATAGATGTTCTTCTGCCCGCGCGCTTTGGCAGCGCGAATGGCCTCGAGCCCCAGCTTGGTCGAAAGGTGCACCACGTTGACCGGAGCGTCCCCGGCCAAGTGCGCCAGATACAGCAGGCGGCTCACGGCCTCGGCCTCACACACGTCCGGACGGCTGAGCGCATGGCCCTCGGGCCCGTGGATACCCTGCTCAAACACGCGCTTCTGCAGCGCGTTGACCAACGTGCCGTTCTCGCAATGCACGCACAGGATACCGCCCACGCGCTTGAGCTCCTCGAGCACCTCGAGTGTCTCGGCATCGTCCAGGCGCAGATGATCGTAGGCAAAGTAGGTCTTAAACGACGATACGCCCGCCTCGCGCATGGCCGAAAGATCGGCGCGGTTGCGCTCGTTCCACTCGGCGAGTGCCATATGAAAGGCGTAGTTGGCCGTGCAGGTTCCTTCGGCGCGGCGATGCCACTCGGCCAAGGCATCGGGCATGGTCACGCCGCGATCGGCCGTCGCGTAGTCCACGATGGTCGTCGTGCCGCCGCAGGCAGCCGCGCGCGTGCCGGTCTCAAAGCTATCGGCTGTCCAATCCATGCCGGTCCAGCACTGCATGTGCGTGTGGCCGTCGATAAAGCCGGGAAACACCCAACAGTCGGTGGCGTCCTGGACGGTATCGCCCTCGCCCGGCTCGATTGCCGCGGCAATCCGCACAATCTTGTCACCCTCCATGGCAAGATCGGCGCGGCGAAGCCCCTGGGGCGTCACGAGCGCGCCGTTTTTGATGATGATCATTATTGCTCCTTATTGATTGATGCAGTTGGCCACGCGATCAAAATACGAGCAGGCGGCGATATGCTCCGTTATGCGTTGCTGTCCCTTGGCGGTATCGACGTCCCACAGCTCGTAGGCTCGCGCCTCGACCAGCACCACGTCGGTACGGTCCTTGAGGATCGAACCGCCGCCGTCCTTACCCTCAAGACACATAAGTGCATCGAACAGTTCCGCCGGAAAGAGCACCGGGCTCGAAGGCTCACCGTTGCACGCAAGACGCACCGGATGCTTGCGGCCACGCTCGTCAAATGCACGAACCATAGCCTCAAAAGAATCCGAACTCACGAGCGGCTGGTCGCCCGGCAAAAAGAGGCAACCTTTCCAGTTGCGTTCGACTCCCCACGAAAGGCCCGCACGGACGCTTTCGCTGCGCAGCTCGCCATCGTGCAGCACGCACGGGCAATGCTTGTCCTCGCAAATCTGAGCGACCTCGGGCCAACGCGTCGAAACCACAACGTCAAAGCCCCGGGGAACCGAATCGATAGTCCGGGCAATCAGCGGCTTGCCATAGATATCGGCAAGCATCTTGTTAGAGCCAAACCGCTTGCCCTCGCCCGAAGCCATAATGACGCAACCAAGTTTCATGGCGATACCTCCCCTGAAACCATCGTACCCATAACTCGCGTCGCGGGGCATCTACATCGAAAGCGCTTATCCCGCACGCCCACGATGCAAAAAAGGGGCACCCCGCCGGTTGGCAGAGCGCCCCCTTTACATGACTTACCTCAGCGCGGCTTTAGGCCTGGAACCAACGGGCGGTGTTGCGCTCGTCGAGGGCCTTGAGGGTAGCGGCGGGATCGGCAACCTTCTGCAGGAACATCATGGCTGCGATGGCGTACGGCTTGTAGCTGGCCTCCTTGTACATGCCCACACGGTGCATGTCGAAGACGTCGGCGTTGACCTCGCCGTGCTCGCAGGAGACACCGGAGATGTCGGCAGGCAGCGGGTGCATAAAGATGGTGTCCTGGCCGTTGGCAGTCTTCTCCATGAGCTCGGTCGTGGAGCACCAGTCCTGATGGGTGGCGTTCTGGGCGAGCAGCTCCTTCTCGAGCGCTGCGATGCCGGCGTCGTCGCCCTCGGCGTACAGGTTGGTACGCTTCTCCATGGCGGCAAACGGAGCCCAGCTCTTGGGGATCACGATGTCGGCGCCCTCGAAGGCCTCGGCCATGGTGTTGACCTGCTTAAAGGTGGTGCCGGACTCGGCGGCATAGCCCTTGGCGCGTTCGACGACCTCGGGCATGAGGTCGTAGCCCTCGGGGTGGGCCAGGGTGACGTCCATGCCAAAGCGGGGCAGCAGGCTGATCAGCGACTGCGGGCAGGACAGCGGCTTGCCGTAAGAGGGCGAATAGGCCCAGGTGACGGCAACCTTCTTGCCCTTGAGGTTCTCAAGGCCGCCAAACTCGTTGATGAGGTAGAGCATGTCGGCAGAGGACTGCGTGGGGTGGTCGGAGTCGGACTGCAGGGAGATGAGCGTGGGACGGTGATCCAGAACGCCATCCTCGTAGGCCTGCTGGACAGACTCGGAGACCTCGGCCATGTAGGCGTCGCCCTTGCCGATGTACATGTCGTCGCGGATGCCGATGACGTCAGCCATGAAGGAAATCATGGTAGCGGTCTCGCGGACGGTCTCACCGTGAGCGATCTGGGACTTCTTCTCGTCCAGGTCCTGCAGCTCAAGGCCGAGCAGGTTGGCGGCCTTAGAGAAGGAGAAGCGCGTACGGGTGGAGTTGTCGCGGAACAGGGAGACGGCCAGACCCGAGTCGAAGATCTTGGACGAAACGTTGTTCTCGCGCAGCTCGCGCAGGGCGTCGGCGACGATGTAGAGCGCCTTGAGCTCATCGGTGGTCTTATCCCAGGTGTGCAGGAAGTCGCTGCCGTACATGCCCTTAAAATCGAGGCCGTTCAGCTGCTCGACGAGCTCGGTAAACTTGGCGTCCATGTAAATATCCTTTCCAAAGATGAAACGATTGCAATGAGTAGATGCGCTCCGTCATGCGCGTGTGGCTAGAACATGCAGAGCACTATGACGAGGACCCGCCACCGTCGAGGAAGCATGGGAGATAACGACTGCGGGCCCCAAGTCAACAGGGGGGGTGCCGGGGACACGAGCGGCCCCCGGCTCAACAAGATCAAGGAATGGGACTAGTCGATCTTGTTGTTGGTCAGACCAGCGCGGAACACGGTGGCGTCGCCGTCGGCCTGGCTGGGATCGTAGAGGTTCAGAGCGGCAACATACATGGCGGCAGCGGTGACCAGGTCGTCCTTGTAGGTGACCTCGTTGGGAGCGTGAGCCTGAGACTCGGCACCCGGGCCAAAGCCCACGCAGGGGATGCCGTAGCGGCCCTGGATGGAAACGCAGTTCGTGGAGAAGGTCCACTTGTCGCACAGCGGACGACCGGTGCGCTTGTCCATGCTGGGCTCGCAGCCGATGCGCTCGTCACCGAACATGGCCTTGTGGGCGTCGACGAGGGCCTTGACGTGCGGAGCGGTCTCCTTGTTGATCCACGTGGGGAAGTAAGCCTCGGTCTCGTAGACTTCGCCGGTCCAGGACGGACGGTCGTACATGTACATGGAGACCTTCACGTCGTCGCCGTACTTCTTGGCGGCCGGCAGGTTGCGGATCTCGTCCAGGCAGGACTCCCAGGTCTCGCCGGCGGTCATGCGACGGTCGATGGAGATGGCGCAGGAGTCAGCGACAGCGCAGCGGCTGGGGCTGGTGTAGAAGATCTGGCTGACGGTGCAGGTGCCGCGGCCCAGGAAGCGGGCATCCTCGTAGTGCTCGGGGTTGTACTTGGGGTCGAGCATCTTGACGAGGCCCTTGATGTCGGTCGACTCGTCGCAGCCGTTGTTGTTGAGGGCGCGGACGTCGGCGATGATGTCGGCCATCTTATAGATGGCGTTGTCGCCGCGGTCGGGAGCGGAGCCGTGGCAGGAGGTGCCGTGAACGTCGACGCGGATCTCCATGCGGCCGCGGTGACCGCGATAGATGCCGCCGTCGGTGGGCTCGGTGGAAATGACGAACTCGGGCTTAATGCCGTCCTTGTTGTAGATGTACTGCCAGCACATGCCGTCGCAGTCCTCTTCCTGGACGGTACCAACGACCATGATCTTGTAGCCCTCGGGGATGAGGCCCATGTCCTTCATCATCTTGGCAGCGTAGGTAGCAGAAGCCATGCCACCCTCCTGGTCGGAGCCGCCGCGGCCGTAGATGATCTCGTCGGTCTCGTAGCCCTCATAGGGATCGGCATCCCAGTTCTCGATGTTGCCGATGCCGACGGTGTCGATGTGGGAGTCGATGGCGATGATCTTGTCGCCCTCGCCCATAAAGCCCATGACGTTGCCCAGGCCGTCAACCTTGACCTCGTCATAGCCAAGGCTCTCCATCTCGGCCTTGATGCAGGCGACAACCTCACCCTCCTCGCAAGACTCAGAGGGGTGCGAGATCATAGCGCGCAGAAAGCGAGTCATATCAGCACGATGGGACTCAGCAGCAGCCTTGATAGCGTCGAAATCGAGTTCTTTAGCCATTGTTCATAACCTTTCAAACGAAGGAATCTACCTGTGAGGTGGCGGAGCGATACCTATTTGCTCCGCCCAGTATTAGCAAGTGGGGTACTCGCCCTCCCAGACGATGCGACGGTACTGATCCGGATCGGTGTCGCCCTCGGTGGAGAAGCAGAGCACGGAGCTCGTCTTGTCCAGGCCGATGAGCTCCTTGAGCTCGGCGTACTCGGGATCGAGCATGAGGGTCTCGACCAGGCCGGTGGTCACCGCGCCGGACTCGCCGGAGATGACGCGCGGGTCGCCCTTCTCGGGAGCGCCCAGGGTGCGCATGCCGCGAGCGGTGACCCAGTCGGGGCAGGACACAAAGGCGGTGGTGTGGTTGCGCAGGATATCCCAGCCCAGAATGTTGGGCTCGCCGCAGCACAGGCCGGCCATGATGGAGGGCATGTCGCCGTCCACGATGCGCGGATCGCCGTCGCCGGCGGCAGCGCCCTTGTACAGGCAGGCGGCCGGAGCGCACTCGACCACGACGAAGGTGGGCGGGTTATCGGGATACAGGTTGGTGAAGTAGCCCACCACGGCGCCGGCCAGCGAGCCCACGCCAGCCTGGACAAAGACGTGCGTCGGGCGGTTGATAGCCATCTCGCGCAGCTGCTCGGCTGCCTCGGAAGCCATAGTGCCGTAGCCCTCCATGATCCAGGACGGGATCTTCTCGTAGCCCTCCCAGGCGGTGTCCTGAACGATAACGCCGCGCTCGCAGGCATCGGCCTCGGCGGCGGCCATGCGCACGCACTCGTCGTAGTTGACCTCTTCGATGGTCACCGTGGCGCCCTCGGCGGCGATGTTATCGAAGCGGGGCTTGGTGGAACCCTTGGGCATGTGCACGACGGCCTTCTGGCCCAGCTTGTTGGCAGCCCATGCCACGCCGCGGCCATGGTTGCCGTCGGTGGCGGTAAAGAAGGTGGCCTGGCCAAAGTCCTTGGCAAGCTGATCGGAGGTCAGGTAATCGAAGGTGCACTCGGCAACGTCCTTGCCGGTCTCGTCGGCAATGTAGTTGGCCATGGCAAACGAGCCGCCCAGAACCTTAAAGGCGTTGAGGCCAAAGCGATAGCTCTCGTCCTTAACGCACAGGTTGGACAGACCCAGGCGCGCAGCCTGACCGTCCAGGCGGGCAAGCGGGGTGACGGTATATTGAGGGAACGACTGGTGGAAGGCACGGGCCTTCTTCACGTGGTCGAGGCTCATGATTCCCAAGTGCTTGTCATCGCTCTTGGGCATCGTGTTGCCCGCCCACTGGATCTTATCGGCCATACGGTGAACTCCTTAAGTCCTCTCTTGCCGGCCCCCGCATACGCGTTTCAGCCCATTCCCATTCATGCGACTGAACTTTTATGTGGATGCCAAACAAAAAGTTTGTTAGCACTGTTCTATCACACTTTTTGATTGGAAAACCTAACAAATTGTTTGTTGCCGTAATCGGTACCTTTTCGCCGCCGAACGGTCACATAACACAGCGACGCTTTCGTTATTTGCGAACAAGTGGGGTTTATGGCACAGTGAGCCCAAACTAATTTTTAGGAAGGCACCCATGACCCCCGCACAGATTGAGTTTTACAAGCGCCTCGCACACGGCCTGGCGCTCCAATTTGGCCCCAACTGCGAAGTCGTCGTCCACGATCTGGAGACCGAGGACGTGGACCACTCCATCGTAGTGATCGAAAACGGCCACGTCAGCGGGCGCAAACTGGGTGACGGCCCCAGCCATATTGTGCTTGAGTCCATGCACGAGGGCACCACCGACGTGCACGACCGCGAGCCATACCTCACCAAAACCGCCGATGGCAAGCTGCTCAAGTCCTCGACCATCTTTATCCGCAACGACGAGGGCAAGCCCGTCGGCATTTTGGGCATTAACTTTGACATTACGCTCATGAAGGCTTTTGAGCGTTCGCTCGACGCCTTTACCGGCACCGGCGGCACGGGCTATACCGAGCCCGAGCCCATTACCAAGAACATCGGAGACCTGCTCGAGGACCTGCTGCACGAGTGCGAGCAGTTTGTGGGCAAGCCCGCGGCGCTCATGACCAAAGACGAGCGCATTCGTGCCATTGGCTACCTCGACCGTCGCGGCGCCTTCCTCATTTCCAAGTCGAGCGAACGCGCCTGCGAGTTCTTTGGCATCTCCAAGTATAGCTTCTATAGCTACCTCAATGAGGCCAAGGCGGCAGCAGGCGACAAGTAGGCACTCGCCTGGATTGCCCCTCCCCTTTTGGGCGCGAGTTCTGGAAAGCATGAATCCAAGACCGAGCCGCTTGGAAAGTTCCATATAATCGATGTCATTAGTATTTCGAAAGGGTGGAACAGAATGGCGTTGAGCAAGGCATCATGCACCGGTCGCGGATTGATTCCGGCAATTGGTGGACATGTGCACCGCATGTTCGATGAGGGTGAAGACGACCTGTTTTCACTGAGCCTTGACGATGTGATGGATGATCGCCCGTGGACCGCCGACGAACTCATGGGCGGCGGGGCTCGCCCGTCAAGCCCCAATCCCGCACTTGCGCCTAAGTCCGCACCTGCGCCGACTCCTGCGCAGTCGCCTGTTTCGACGCCCACGCCTACGCCCGCACCCACTTCGGCGCCCGCACCCACTTCGGCGCCCACACCAGCTCCCCGCCCCGCAAGTGACCCGTCCGAGACGGCGGCATTTCTCGCTGCAGCGACGCAGGGCAAATCGGCCGACAGCACCGTTATGCACAACGCCCAGCAGTTGCCCGTTCCCGCGGCACGCAAGCCTCCGGTCGCAAGGCTCGATGAGCCCGTTGCCCATCAGGTTGCCTACGATTCCTGGGCTGCAGCCGATCTGGATGAGACCTCTACCGGCATGCCGGCGCTCGATGTTCCAGTTAACCCGCTTTTTGCCGCCAACACGAGCGCCGCGGACTATGAGGGCGGTGCGGCATATTCCGATTATTCCGATGGCTATGCAGGCAACGATCGCATCGAGACCGAGGATTATGGCACCGCATCAAGCGATTATCTCAACGATCCGTACGCCGCCACGCCTGCGCCGGAATATGACCCGGAGGCCGCGTCCGCGCCGGCGTATACCAAAAGCACGGGCGAAGAGCGCTTCGCCGATTATTACGCCGAGGAAAAGGCGCTGCGTTTCTCGGAATTTCCGCAGGCAGTCAAGGTTGCCTTTATCGCCATTGTCATTGCCCTGCTCGGCGCCATTGCGTTTGAGGGATTCCAGCTGTTCCGCGGCCCCACCCAAGCGGAGTCGGAGACCCAGCAAAAAGAGGACGATGACGAGTACCTGGACATCAACACCCTCAAGGGCGACCCCAACGACGGGGACGACGAGTAGCGAGGGCTGAAGGCGGCCGCAGGATCCCGCATCCAGCACCGACTTCTAAGTGCCGTTTTGTCATCCAGCTACACTTTTCCGGATAATTTGCCTATCGAATTTGACACTTTTCCGAAGTTTTAAAGTGCCCATTTCGACACTTTTCCGGATGAAAGCCGAATAATCACCTGGGAAACTAACGCCGTTCACGCGTCATTTCGCAGGCGGCGTTTGATTTCCGTCCGTACACGCTGATAAACTTCCTCTTGCCCGCAAGGAGTGGGCGCGTTTTATCCAGAGTCGGGGTAGAGAGTTGGCTCCACGATCCCGACGCCAACCGGCCAAGAGGCACGGTGGCCCTGCCAACATCGATGAAAGGAGTCCGTATGGACAATTTCTCCGTGCGCAGCGAGCGCAACTTCCACAACCTGACAGCCAAGCCAAAACGAATGCATCTTCTGGACAAGCCGAACGGCTACGCCTCGGCCATGGTCAAGAGCAGGCTCTCCCACCAGATGCGCTTTACGGTGCAGAAACTCGAGGAAGTGCTTTGCACTACCGGCAATCCGCACGTACTGCAGATTCAGCTGCTCGGAGACGACTCGCGCGAGCCGTCTAGCTGGAAGCTCTTTGCCGACGGCGCGTGTGTCGCAAGCGGGTCCGGAGCCTTTGCCCGTGAGTACTTCTGTGAGGGAGCCGAGGTGTTCCTGGACCTGTGCCGCGATGCCGTCGAGGCTGTCGAGCTGCGCCAGTGGAGTCAAAGGGAGTACGAGCTGCTGAGTGCCGTGCGCGGGATTGCAATGATTTAGAAACAGAGCGGTGGCGTTATCGAACTGTCGACGCCGCCGCCTCCCCAATGCCCGTCGTGCTCAACGATCAGATCGACCTCAAGGCCCTTCTCATCTCGGAAATAATGAACACTGTTGTCGACACCGCCGTAGGTGGAAAGGAACACGCGCACGTCGCGCAGGATGAGATTCTCAAAGAGCATCCCCAGCGTTTGCATATCGCCAAGCAGCCGCTCAGGGGTAGCCCCCAGCAACGCCGCCGCAAGTGACGGGTCACAGAAGTAGCGCTTGGGGCGCACGCGAACGCGGGCCTTCGAGCGCACATACTGGCCTGCTCTCTCGCGCAAGCTCGTCCGAAAACCCAAGGTTTGCAGGTCACCGCTCCTGCAGCACCAGCGGGCGACGTCATCCTGCGAAATTACGCCATTCTCAATGCAGTTTTTACGCCGTTTTCATTGTAGGTTTTACGCTCGGCATCCTTGGCGCGGCGCTTGCTCAACCACCGGACCAGCGAATTGCCCGGATTCTGGGACGTGCTTTCCGCTCCAGGCCTCTACCGGAAAATGCGTCCCACTCTGAGGCCGAAATCTGGGACGCGCTTTCCGCCAAAGGGAAAGCGCGTCCCATTCCGAGCATCACATCAGAGCGCGCTTGGTTATCTCCGCTCGCACATCTCGACAAACGAGATCAGCTTGACGTCTCCCCTGCTCTCCGCGGCATCCCGACATCCCTGCGTAAAGCCACGCTTCGAGAAGATCACGTAGCTTTTATGCTGCCGCCTAAAGAGCTCGCTTCGGTACACGAGCTTTTCCAGAACATCCTCGCCCGCCGGTTCATTGCGCCATTTGCACTCCGCAAACAGTGCAGTGCCCTCGCCATCGTCAACAATCAAGTCGATTTCTTCCTGCGTATGCGTGCGATTATCCGTCCCCCACCAGCGCCCGACGCTCGCCGGAACCACATCGAGCTGGCCCGCGCGCGCGAGTTCGTACACGTATTGTTTGCATATAAGCTCAAAGACCGTACCCATGTAATCCGATATGTGCGGCTCAATGCGCTTATACGCCATCTCGGCCATATCGTTTTGAATCAGCCCGATGTTCTGCGGAACAAACTTGTACCAGAACCTAAACATCTGGTCGCTCAGTAGATACACGGCCCGCTTATTGCTCGTCTCGTTTAGGGGCAGCTCGCGCTCGACAATCCCAAGCGACGCCAGCTTATCCACATAGCTCTTTACGTTGCTCGCAGGGATTCCCGTAGAGCTCGCAATCTCCGAGATCTTCGAGCGCCCCTGAGCAATTGCTTGCACGATCGCATCATATTGCTCGGGATTGCGGCACTCTTGCATTAGCAGGTTACTCGGCTCCTCAAAGAGATAGCCCGTAGGAGTAAGAAAAAGACGTTTGATGTTGTCCTTGAGCGGTGCGGCAGGATCGACTTTCTCGATATAAGCAGGAATGCCGCCCATCATACCATAGCAAACTGCAGCGTCTTCGCGACTCATGCTCTGCCACAGGCCGAGGGTCGTCGTAAAATCAAGCGGCATGATCTTAAACTGGGCCGTACGCCTACCGTATAGTGGGCTCTCGTAGCCCAACACCTGTTCCTCCATAAACGAAAGAGACGAGCCGCATAGAATCAGCATGAGCCTGGTCTCTTTGTATAAGTGGTCGATCTTGTCTTGCAGCAACGAGCTGATTTCGGGATTCGATTGGGCGAGATAGGGATACTCGTCAATCACGACAATCAAACGTTCCGCGCGAGCCATGGTGGCCAATGCATCGAACGCTTCGTCAAAACTACGAAACGACACGCCTGCAGCACCAACCGAGCCTGCAAGTATCGCCTGGCTAAAGCCGTGCAGGTTTGCCTCCGCATTGGTACGACGAGCTTGAAAGTAAATAGCCTTCTTGCCTTGGATGAACTCTGTGATAAGGCGCGTTTTACCCACACGACGGCGGCCGTAAATCACAGGCATTTCAAAGGAGCCCGTGCCATACAGTCGATTGAGCTCGGACATTTCCGCTGTTCTTCCGATAAACATAGGGCCATCCTTCCTTTACGTTATAGCTAGCTATATTATACCTTCCTATAATATAGCTAGCTATAACGTAATTCGACGACCGACGCACACAAAAGGGGGCAGTACACCACCGCACGTGGACCGCTCCGGAAACTGCACCCCATTCTGAGCGCCAATTCCGGGATGCTGCCTCCGCTCCAAACAAAAGGCCCCGGCTCGCGATGGAGCCGGGGCCAAAGGCGCAGCTTATACAGTTGATGGCAAGCGCAGGCGGCAGTCAGCGATGGCCGTCCGCGCTCTACTCTACCCGCGGTGACGAGCGCGGCTGTACGGCGTATCCACCATGGGCAGATCCGGACGCAGCTTGCCGTCAAACGCGCGGTAGGCGTTCTGTACGGCGGGCGCCGTGGGGATCGTTGCGATCTCTCCAATGCCCTTGCCGCCGTATGCCACGGGCAACAGCTCGTCCTTCTCCACGTAGATGGCGTGGATATCCGGAATCTCGGGCGCACGGAACAGCCCGAGCGTGCCGTACCTTGCCTGGGGCACGCAGTCCTTGAGCGGCCAATCCTCGGTAAGCGCATAGCCCATACCCATGAGCACGCCGCCTTCAATCTGACCCTGGATGGAGATGGGGTTGACCACCTTGCCGGAATCGTGCGCGGCATAGACCTCGCTCACGCGGCCGTCATCGTCCAGAATGACCACATGCGTGGCAAATCCGTAGCAGATGTGGCTCTTGGGGTTGGGAACATCCGCACCCAGCTTGTCGGTCGGCTCCAGGTACACGTAGCCAAACTCGCATCCCTCGAGCGCCTTGATGGCGGCCACGGGATCCTGAGGATGCACACCCTGGCCGGCGACGAGTTCCTGCGCGCGCAGTTGATAGGCACGACCATCGTCGTACTCGATCTTGGCGCCGTCACCATGCGCACTCACGGGAGTATCGGGCGCAGGCTTGCCAGCCTCGATGCCAACCATGGCATCGCGCAGCAGGAAGGCGGCGCCGCGCACGGCCTCGCCGGTCACGACCGTCTGGCGCGAGCCAGACGTGGTGCCGGAGTCGGGAGCGTTCTCGGTGGAGCACTCGCCATTGGCAATGCAGCTCAGCGGCAGACCGCATGCCTCGGCAACATCCTGCAAAAAGACGGTGTTGCAGCCCTGACCGATGTCGGACGTGGCGGCATAGACCACGGCGCGGCCACCCTCAACGCGAATCTTGCAGCGGCCGGCATCGGGCAGGCCCACGCCCACGCCGGCATTCTTCATGGCGCAGGCAATGCCGGCGTGTCCGGGATGCGCATAGTAGGCATCCTTGACCTCGAGCAGCGTCTCCTTAAGCGCCGTGGAGCAGTCGGCAATCTGGCCGTTGGGCAAAACCTCACCCGGCTCGATGGCGTTACGGTAGCGGATCTCCCACGGGTCCAGGCCGACCTTCTCTGCCAGCAGGTCGATGAGACTCTCGAGCGCAAACTCGGACTGGCAGACGCCAAAGCCGCGGTACGCGCCGGCAGGCGGGTTGTTGGTGTAGTAGCCAAAGCCGCGAATGTCGGTGTTCTGGTACTTGTAGGGACCGACGGCATGCGTGCAGGCGCGCTCGAGCACCGGACCGCATAGCGACGCATAGGCGCCGGTATCAAAGTTGATCTCGCAGTCCAGGCCGGTAAAGTTGCCCTCGGCGTCGCAACCCAGCGTAAAGGCGCCGTCCATGGCATGGCGCTTGGGATGGAAAGCGAGCGACTCGGCGCGCGTGAGCTTGCACTTCACCGGACGCTGGAACTTATATGCGGCGAGCGCGGCCAGGTGCTGGATGGACACGTCCTCCTTGCCGCCAAAGCCGCCGCCCACGAGCATGGTCTCGACGACCACGCGCTCGGGCTCGTTGTCCCAGCCAAACATGTGGGCACACTCTTTGCGCGTGTCGTAGGCGCCCTGGTCGGTCGACTGCACCTTGACGCCGTTCTTGTACGGGAAGGCAACGGCGCACTCGGGCTCCAAGAAGGCATGCTCGGTAAAAGGCGTGGTAAAGCGCTGCGTCACGGTAAACGCGCTCTCTGCCAGCGCCTTGGCGGCGTCGCCGCGCGTCACATGGCGGCTCTGGCACACGTTGTCCTTGAGCTCCACCGTGTTGCCAAAGGCAAAGAAGCTGTCGTGCAGGCGCGGCGCGTCGGCAGCCTTGGCCTCAGCGATGTTGCGCACGGGCTCCAGCGGCTCGTAATCGATCTTTACGAGCTTCTTGGCCTTCTCGAGCGTCGCCTCATCCTCGGCGACCACCAGCACGATGGCATCGCCCACGCAGCGGGTAATATCGCCCTGGGCGATCATGACATCCCAGTCCTGGATAAGGTGGCCGACCTGGTTGACCGGCACGTCCTCGGCCCGCAGGATGCCCACCACACCGGGCAGGGCCTCGGCCTTGGAGGTATCGATGGAGAGCACGCGAGCGCGCGGGTACTTGGAGCGCACGGCGCTGGCGTAGGTCAGGCCCGGCTGATCGAGCTCGTCGATGTCGTCGGGATACTTGCCCTCGCCGAGCACCTTCTTGCGCACGTCGATACGGAAGGCGCGCTTGCCCACGCCGTAGTCGTCGCCGCGCTCCAGATCCTCGTCGATCTGCTTTTCGCCGCGGAGCACCGCAGCGGCCAGCGCAATGCCCTCGATGATCTTCTTGTAGCCGGTGCAACGGC
>URNQ01000002.1 GCA_900549245.1 uncultured Collinsella sp. | reverse complement strand
GACCCGTCCGGATTCCGCGGCTGGTTTGCTGAAGGCCGAGCTTGAGCGCATGGGTTCAGTTCTGCTCGATTGCGCCCATCGCGCGGCTGTTCCCGCCGGTGGCGCCTTAGCGGTCGATCGCGTCAAGTTTTCCGAGCTTGTCGAGGCCGAAGTTGCCGCTCGTCCCAATATCGAGGTCGTGCACGGCGAGGTCACGCAGATTCCCGAGGGCCACGTGGTCATTGCCGCGGGCCCGCTGTGTTCACCTGCGCTGAGCGAAGAGGTCATGAAGCTCGTCGGTGGCGACGCCCTTGCGTTCTTCGATGCCGCGGCGCCGATCGTCGATGCCTCCACGCTCGATATGGACGTGCTGTTTTCGCAGTCGCGCTACGAGGAGCAGGGGAGCGGCGACTATCTCAACGCTCCGCTCAACAAGGAGGAGTACGAGGCCTTTATCGAGGCGCTTACCACGGCCGACCGCGTGGTGCTCAAAGACTTTGAGGGTGGCGATCTGTTCCAGGCCTGCCAGCCCGCCGAGGAGGTCGCGCGCACCGGCAAGGATGCCATCCGCTTTGGTGCCATGAAGCCCGTCGGCCTCACCGACCCGCGTACCGGACGTCGCCCTTGGGCGGCGATTCAGCTGCGTGCCGAGAACAAGGAGAAGACCGCCTACAACCTGGTGGGCTTCCAGACCAATCTGACCTTTGGCGAGCAGAAGCGCGTCTTCCATATGGTGCCGGGCCTGGAGAACGCTGAGTTCTTCCGCTACGGTGTCATGCACCGCAATACCTTTGTCGACGCCCCGCACGTGCTCGATGGCACCTTTGCCGTGCCCGGTACCGGCGTGCGCCTGGCCGGTCAGATCACCGGCACCGAGGGGTACATGGAAGCCAGGTTGTAGGGCCTGCTCGCGGCGCTCAACACCTATGCCGAGGCTATCGGTGCCGCGGGCGTCGAGTTGCCGCGCGTGGGCGCCCTGGGTGCGCTCGTGGGCTATGCGACCGATCCTGCCACCGTGGGCTATCAGCCTATGCATGTCAACTTTGGCCTGGTGCCGCCACTCGAGGATGGTAAGCGCCGCAGCAAGCGCGACCGCTACCAGGCCTATGCGGACCGTGCGCTCGAGGCCCTTGATGCCTATCTGGCCACTCGCCCCGATCTGTTTGGAGGCGACCGGTCATAGCCTTTGACCTGTACGACACCGTCGACTCGTTTATCGCCTATATCGCACGTGTCGAGGGGCTTTCTCCCAACACGGTGACGGCCTATGGCTCGAGGCTGGAGCGCTTTGCTGTCTGGTGCGAGCGCGAGGATGTCGATGCTTTCGCTGCCGACGTGCGCATCATTCGTCGCTATCTTGCCGAGCTTTCGCGTGAGCAGGTGGCTCCCCGAACGCTTGCGGCGCATCTGTCTGCCATTCGATCGCTCTATCGATGGATGGCTGCCGAGGGAGTCGTGGAGGGCGATGCGGTCTCGGCAATTTCCTCGCCCAAGCTCCCGCGCGATCTGCCCGGTGTGCTGACGACCCAACAGGTGGAGGCGCTGCTCAAGACGCCCGATACCTCAACACCAGCGGGACTGCGCGATGCGGCGATGCTCGAGCTGCTCTATGCATCCGGCGCCCGTATCTCTGAGCTCGCAGCACTCAATGTGGAGTCCATTGCGTGGTCCGTACGCACGCTGCGCCTGTGGGGCAAGGGGAGCAAAGAACGTATCGTCCCTCTGTATCGTCGTGCGCTCGAGGCGACGCGTCTCTATATTGAGGAGGGGAGGCCGGAGTTGCTCGCTCAGGCAAAGCGCCGTGACCCCGCTACCGGGCCGCATCCGCTGCTTATATCGGCGCGCGGTAATCGCATGAGTGCCGCCATGCTCAGGCGGCGGTTCCATACGCTGGCGACACTCGCCGGCATTCCGGCCGACATCGCCCCGCATGCGATGCGCCATACCTTTGCGACCGACTTGCTCGAGGGCGGTGCGGACCTGCGCTCGGTTCAAGAGCTGCTGGGTCATGCGAGCCTGTCCACGACGCAGATCTACACGCACCTCACGCCCGATCGGCTCAAACGTGCCGTGGCTCAAGCCCATCCCCGAGGCGAATAGTGGCTGGGACGTCCCGCGCCGCACTCAGGTGTGTGGTTTTGATTGCGGGTTGGCAGGAAGAAGCATTCCTGCTATCATTCATCGGGTTGCTTCACGGCAACATGTTTTTATCACGCACGCGCGGCTACTTCATACCGTGGTGCCCGGGCTTTGGTAGCACATGTCCGGGTTGGTTTTGGAGGATGACCCCGCGCGGAGGCAAACCACAGGAGGTTTAACATGGCTACCAAGATTAATATCCGCACCCTGCTCGAGGCCGGCTGCCACTTCGGCCACCAGACCCGTCGTTGGAACCCCAAGATGAAGCCGTTCATCTTCGGTGAGCGCAACGGCATCTACATCCTTGACCTCAAGCAGACCATCCTCGACGCCGACCAGGCCTACACTTTCGTCAAGAACGTCGCCAAGGGTGGCAATGTGCTGTTCGTCGGCACCAAGAAGCAGGCTCAGGAGGCCGTCAAGAACGCTGCTGAGCGCGCCAACATGCCTTACATCAACCAGCGTTGGCTCGGCGGCATGCTGACCAACTTCGTCACCATCCGCTCCCGCATCAACCGCATGGAGGAGCTTGAGGCCATGGTCGAGGACGGCCGCATGGCAGTGCTCCCCAAGAAGGAGCAGGCTGTTCTCGGCAAGGAGCTCACCAAGCTCCAGACCAACCTCGGTGGCGCCCGCGACATGAAGGGTCTGCCCCAGGCTCTCTTTGTCATCGACACCAAGCGCGAGGAGAACGCCATCAAGGAGGCTCAGCGCCTGAACATCCCCGTCGTCGCTCTGATCGACACCAACTCCGATCCCGACGAGGTCGAGTACGGCATCCCCTGCAACGATGACGCTATCTCCGCTGTCACCCTTATGTGCGAGCTCATGGCTGACGCCTGCCTCGCTGGCTCCGGCAAGGAGCAGGTCTCCGAGGCCGAGATGGCCGCTGAGCCCAAGGCCGAGTAAATCAGTCTTAGTTAATTCTTTTTCATCTCTTTGAAAGGAACCACAATGGCCCAGATTACCGCCGCTATGGTCAAGCAGCTCCGCGAGATGACCGACTCCCCGATGATGGAGTGCAAGAAGGCTCTCGTCGAGGCTGACGGCGACATGGACGCCGCTGTCGACGTTCTGCGTAAGAACGGCCTTGCCAAGGCTGCCAAGAAGGCTGGCCGTGAGACCAACGAGGGCGCTGTCGCCGCGTTCGTCTCCGAGGATGGCAAGACCGGCGCTCTGCTCGAGCTCTCCTGCGAGACCGACTTCGTTGGCTCCAACGCCAAGTTCACCGGCTTTGCTTCCAAGGTCGCCGAGGTTGTCGCCACCACCGAGCCTGCTGACGTCGACGCTCTGCTCGAGAAGCCGATGGGCGAGGAGACCGTTTCCTCCGAGCTCACCGAGATGATTCACATCATGGGCGAGAACATGAAGATCTCCCGCTTCGCTGCCCGCAAGGCCGAGAACGGCGCGCTCGCTTCTTACATCCACATGGGTGGTAAGATCGGCGTCCTCGTCGAGTTTGCTTTCGAGAAGGCCGAGACCGCTCAGGCTGAGTCCTTCAAGGCCTTCGCTCACGACGTTGCCCTTCAGGTTGCCGCCGTCGCCCCGATCTGCGCTACCCGCGATCAGGTTCCGGCCGAGACCGTCGAGCACGAGAAGCAGATCTACATGGCTCAGGCTGCCGAGTCCGGCAAGCCCGAGGCTATCCAGGAGAAGATGGCTGTCGGCCGTCTGGAGAAGTTCTACAAGCAGTCCGTGCTCACCGAGCAGGAGTTCATCAAGGACAGCTCCCTCACCATCAAGAAGTACGCTGAGCAGGTCTCCAAGGAGCTCGGCGACACCATTACCGTCGTTGCCTTTGACCGTCTGGTCCGTGGCGAGTAAATAAGCTCTTGTAGCTGGTAATGAGCAGGCTGTGGGTTTTACTCACAGCCTGCTTTTTCATGGCTCTTATCAGAGCCTTTGATATCATATTGAGAGTCTAATTAAAGGAGGATCGCTTTGTCCGACATCCGATATAAACGCGTGCTTCTTAAGCTTTCCGGCGAAGCACTGATGGGCGACGGCCAATATGGCATCGACCCCAAGGTTACCGACCATCTTGCCAAGCAGGTCAAGGAGCTGCTCGCCGTTGGCCATGAGGTCGGCGTCGTTGTCGGCGGCGGCAATATTTTCCGTGGCATGGCCGGCGCTGCCGGTGGCATGGAGCGTGCTCAGGCCGACTACATGGGCATGCTGGCAACCGTTATGAACGCGCTTGCTCTGCAGGATGCCTTCGAGCATAACGATGTTCCCTGCCGCGTGATGAGCGCTATCCAGATGAACGAGATCTGCGAGCCCTATATTCGCCGTCGCGCCATCAACCACCTTTCCAAGGGCAATGTCGTTATTTTTGCCGCCGGTTCGGGCAATCCGTACTTTACGACCGACACCGCCGCGGCTCTTCGTGCGTGCGAGATCGGCGCTGAGATTCTGATTAAAGCCACCAAGGTTGACGGCATCTACGACAAGGATCCCGTCAAGTGCGCCGATGCCGTCCGTTTTGACAAGATTACCTATCACGAGGTTCTCGTTCGCGGCCTGCAGGTTATGGATTCCACGGCTACGGCTCTGTGCCAGGATAACCGTATGCCTATTTTGGTCCTCAACATCGATGGCGAGGACACCGTCAAACGCGCGCTCGCGGGTGAGCCCGTCGGCACGCTCGTCTATCAGGAGGATTAAGCATGGCAGAGAACATCACCGCCCATATGGACAAGTCGCTCGAGTCCCTCAAGCATAACTTCTCCAAGGTCCGTACCGGTCGCGCCAACGCCAACATTCTGTCCGACATCACCGTTGATTATTACGGTGTCCCCACGCCGGTCACGCAGGTTGCCGCCGTCAAGACCCCCGAGGCTCACATGCTGCTCATCGAGCCGTGGGACAAGGCGCTCATCAACGCTATCGTCAAGGCCATCGGCGCTTCCGATCTGGGCATTACCCCCAACTCCGATGGCACCGTCGTTCGTCTGCCGTTCCCGGCCCCCACTGAGGAGCGCCGTCGCGAACTCGTCAAGGAGTGCCGCGAGTACGCCGAGCAGGCCAAGGTGTCTATCCGTAACATCCGTCGCGACTTCAACAATAAGCTCGAGCGCGATGAGGAGCTCACCGAGGACGATGTCCGTCGTGAGCAGGCCAAGGTCCAGAAGCACACCGATGAGTATGTCGCCAAGGTCGAGGAGCTTCTGAAGGAAAAAGAAGCCGAGGTCATGGAGATCTAAGGTGCAATACGACGAGCATAAACTGGTCGAGTACTTTGCCGACGCCCCTGCGGGCGTCGGTTTTTCCGACCTTGACCTCAATAACATTCCGCACCATATCTCGTGCATCATGGACGGCAACGGTCGTTGGGCCACGTCGCGCGGTCTTGCACGCACCGAGGGTCATAAGGCAGGTATCCTCTCGCTGCGCGAGATCATTACCGCCTGCGTGCGCCTGGGCGTCGACGTGCTTTCTGCCTATGCGTTTTCTACCGAAAACTGGAACCGTCCGCAGCATGAGGTCAACGTCTTGATGCATCTGTTTGCCAAGACGTTTATCGACGAGCTGCCGCTTCTGAAGCGCGAAAATGTGCGTGTTGTCTTTTTGGGCGACATTTCCGCGCTGCCCAAGAAGACCCGCGACGTTTTTGAACGCGGTCTTGCCGAGTGCGCCGATCACACCGGTATGACGCTGGCGCTTGCCGTCAACTACGGCGCGCGTGCCGAGATTACCCGCGCTGTCCGTCAGATTGCACTCGACGCTGCCGCCGGTAAGATCGATCCTGCCGCAATTGATGACGACATGGTGGCTTCCCACCTCTATACTGCCGGCCTTCCCGATCCTGAGCTTGTGATTCGCACCTCTGGTGAGCTGCGCCTTTCGAACTATCTGCTGTGGCAGGTGGCTTATTCCGAATTCTACGTCACCGATACCTATTGGCCCGACTTTGATCGTTGGGGCCTTGTCGACGCCATTTTGGCCTATCAGGGCCGTGACCGTAGGTTTGGTGGACTGAGCAAGACCGAGGAGGCTTAATCGTGTCCGATCGTCCCAAGGCATCTGCTCCCAAGACGCCTGCGCGCAAAGCTGCCACTGCGGGAGCGCCTGCAGCGAAGAGCGGCACCGGTTCGTGGCTGGCGGGCTTTATTACCCGTGCCGCCGCCGGTATCGTCTACGCCGTTGTCTTTATCCTGTGCCTGGTTTTGGGTATCGTGCCCACGGCCATCTTTGTTTCTGTCATGAGCGGTCTGTGCTGCTATGAGTTTTTCCGTATGACAAGGCTCGATGGCAAGATGGCTAACGAGCGCATGGGTATCGCTGCCGCCGTACTCTTTCCGCTGTCGGCGTTGGGCGATTCGATGTTGCTGAATGCCCTGCTTTTTGCCCTGATGCTCGCTGTGGGCATTTGGTATGTCTGGTCGCCGCGTACCCGCATCTCTGATGTGGCAGTGACGCTCATGGGTCCCATCTACACTGGCTTTATGCTGTCGGCTATCGTGCTGCTGCGCGATGCCGTGCCCGGTTTTGCCGGTGCCCTGCTTTCAGTGGGCGTTTGCGCGTCCCTTTGGGTCTCCGATTCGTTTGCCTACATCGTGGGCAGCCGTATCGGCAAGCACAAGATGGTTCCCAAGATTTCTCCCAAAAAGAGCTGGGAGGGGTTTGTCGGCGGCATCCTGGGCTCGGTTTTGATTTGGCTCATCCTGTGGGCGACGCACTTCTACAAGCTCAGCCTGCCCTATGCGCTGCTGTGCGGCGTGGTTGTGTCCATTCTGGGCGTTATCGGCGACCTTATCGAGTCGCGCATCAAGCGCGGTGTGGGCGTCAAGGATTCCGGCAACCTTATCCCGGGCCACGGCGGCATGCTCGATCGTAGCGATTCGCTTATCTTCGGCTGCATCACCGCGCAGCTGTTGCTGATGATCGGAGGCGTGCTGTAATGTCTTTCCAGACGACGTATGGCTCCGATGGACGTCTCCGCGTTGCCATCCTGGGCTGTACAGGCTCTATCGGCACCCAGGCGCTCGATGTGTGCCGCCAGCATGCCGATCGCCTGCAGGTGACGGCGCTGTCCGTTAACTCCAGTACCTCTGAGCTCGTTGCCGCTGCCCGTGAGTTCTCGGTTCCGGCGGTTGCCGTGGCCGATGCCGTTCATGGCGATGACGCCGTGCTGCAGGAGTTGCCCGAGGGAACGAAGCTCGGCGTTGGCGCGCAGGCGGTTTGCGAGCTCGCGCGTCGCGACGATGTCGACTGCGTGCTCGTCGCTATTGTGGGCGCCGCCGGTCTCGAGGCGAGCCATGCGGCCTTGACCTCGAATAAGCGCCTTGCCCTTGCCAACAAGGAGTCCCTCGTCGTCGGTGGCGACTTGCTTATGCCGTTGGCACAACCGGGCCAGCTTATTCCGGTCGACTCTGAGCATTCCGCCATCTACCAGTGCTATCTGGGGGAGAACCCGCGCGAGGCCCACTGCATTTGGCTCACCTGCTCGGGCGGTCCGTTCTTTGGCCGCACGCGCGACGAGCTCGATCGCGTGACGCGTGCCGATGCCCTCGCGCATCCCACGTGGGCCATGGGTGCCAAGATCACCATTGACTCCGCCACCCTCATGAACAAGGGCCTGGAGCGCATTGAGGCCATGCATCTGTTTAACTGCGACCTCGATTTCATTAACGTGGTCGTGCAGCGTCAGTCCAAGATTCACTCTATGGTCGAGTTCGCCGACGGCTCCGTGATGGCGCATCTCGGTGCATCCGACATGCGTATTCCCATCCAGTTCGCGTTCTCGTATCCCGAGCGTTGGGATACCCCGGCGCCTCGTATCGATTTCCGCGAGCTGGGGCAGCTCACGTTTGATGCTGCCGACATGGATACCTTCCGCTGTCTGGCACTGGCCGAGCGTGCCGGCAAGACGGGTGGCACCATGCCGTGCGTGCTCAATGCCGCCAACGAGGTTGCCGTCGATGCCTTCCTGCACGATGGCTGCAGCTTTACCGATATCGATCGCATTGTGGAATCCTGCATGGACGCCCACGATATGCAGGCGGTCGATTCGTTTGAGCAGCTTCGCGACATCGATGCGTGGGCGCGTGAAAAGGCTGCGCAGGTGCTCGCCGCAACCCGTTCCTAACCCATAAGGATTGCTTTTTCGTTTTATGGATACTGTTCTGAGCGTTCTCTCATCGGTCTTTTGGGGCCTGCTGATGCTTTCCGTCCTCGTGTTTTTGCACGAGGGCGGCCACTTTTTGGCGGCGCGTGCCTGCGGCGTCCGTGTGACCGAGTTCTTTTTGGGTCTGCCGTGCCGCTTTGACATCCATTACACGTCGCGTCGCATTGGAACCAAGTTTGGCGTGACCCCGCTGCTGCTGGGTGGCTACGCTGCCATCTGCGGTATGGATCCGACCGATGTTTCGTGCGCCGATCGCGTGCTCGCGGCTATCTATCGTCATGGTCGCGTGACCGTGGCCGACCTTGCTGTCGAGCTCGAGCTTTCCGAGGAGGATGTGCTCGAGGCATGCGCCCTTTTGCTGGGCTGGGGCTCCATCGCGCCCTGGCATGAGGAAGGGGAGAAGCCCTCGTCGAGCTACTATCCCACCAAATATCAGACGTTGCCGCGAGACACGGCAGGCTATACCACCTTTGATGGTCGCCTTTTCGATCGCGAACATGCGACTGCCGAGGGCGATGTATGGGAACTGCCGTGCGGCGAGGCCGAGTTCCTTGCGCAAGAGCGCTCGCACACCTATCTTGGCCAAGGCTTTCTCAAGCGCGCCTTTATGCTGCTCGCGGGCATTATCGTCAATATCTTGACGGGTTTTTTGCTCCTTATGAGCATCTATTCCATTGCGGGTGTCACCGTGCCGATGGATACCAACGTGATCGGTCAGGTTGACGAGGGGTCTATTGCCGCCAATGCGGGTATCGAGGCCGGTGATGCAATCCTTTCGGTTGACGGTGTCTCATGTTCCACTTGGATGGATGTCTACGATGCCATCGGCAAGGCCGCCGGTAAGGACGATATCGCCATCGAGTACGAGCGTGACGGCAAGCAGCATTCGACCACGGTTGCGCTCAAAGAGGACGAGCGCCTAGGTGTGTATGCCTCTACGCAGGTGGTCCGTTTAGACCCCATCACGTCGGCTCGCCTGTCGTTCTCCTATGTCGTGCAGACAGCGGATGGCGTGATGCGCCTGCTCCAGCCGCAGCATACGATGGAGATTCTCGATCAGTCTTCTTCGATCGTGGGTATTAGCGTTATGTCCTCACAGGCCGCTGCTGCCGGCCCTGCCACGTTCCTTTCGTTTGCCGCCCTCATTTCGTTCTCGCTTGGCTTTATGAACCTGCTGCCCATCCCACCACTCGATGGCGGCAAGCTGGTCATCGAGATCATTCAAAAGATTGCGGGCCGCGAGCTGCCGCTCAAAGTGCAGACAATCGTCAGCTATGTCGGCATCGCGCTCTTTGCGCTGCTGTTTGTCTATATGCTTCGTTCCGACATCCTTCGATTTATTCTGTAGGGGAGTGTTTGGATTGTCTTTATCCCATCCTTTGCCTCGCGAGTTGACGCGCCCCGTGCATGTGGGCGGCGTGCAGATCGGTGCTGGCGCTCCGGTCGTGGTTCAGTCTATGACCTGCACCGATACCGCTGATGCCCAGGCAACGCTTGCGCAAGTGTGCGCGTTGGCGCAGGCTGGCTGCGATATCGTGCGCGTGAGCGTGCCTACCGAGGCTGCGCTCGAGGGCTTTCGCACGATTTGTTCCGAGTCTCCGGTGCCGATTGTCGCCGATATCCACTTTAACCATAAGCTCGCCATTGGTGCCGTTGAGGCCGGTGCCGCCAAGCTGCGCATCAATCCCGGCAATATCGGCGATTGGGCCAAGGTTGACGCGGTGATCGATGCTGCGGGTGCCGCGGGCTGTGCGATTCGCATTGGCGTGAACGCGGGCTCGCTTGAGCAAGATATTGCCGAGCGCGACGACCTCACGCAGCCCGAAAAGCTCGTGATGTCGAGCGAGCGCTTCGTCAAGCACTTTGAGGATCGCGGCTTTACGAACATTGTGCTTTCGGCCAAGGCCCATAGCGTGCAAACGACGCTCGATACCTATCGAGCCCTGTCACGTGAGATTCCCCACGTTCCGCTTCACCTGGGCGTGACGGAGGCGGGGACCAAGCTTCAGGGCACCATCAAGAGCTCTGTAGGCTTGGGTATCTTGCTTTCCGAAGGCATCGGCGACACCATGCGTGTGTCGCTCACGGCCGATCCGGTTGAGGAGCCGCCGGTCGCCTGGGGAATTCTACAGTCGCTGGGCCTGCGTCGCCGTGGTCCCGAGATTGTCTCGTGCCCCACGTGCGCCCGCTGCCAGGTTAACCTCATTCCCATCGCCGAGGAGGTCACCGAGCGGCTTAAGAACTATTCCGCGCCGCTTTCGATTGCCGTCATGGGATGTGCCGTTAATGGCCCCGGTGAGGCTTCTGATGCCGACCTGGGCGTTGCTTGCGGACGTGGTCAGGCCTTGCTCTTTTCGCATGGCCAGATCATTGGTAAAGTAGCTGAGGACCAAATTGTCGACGCGCTTATGGCAGAGGTCGACAAGCTTATTGAGGAGAAATAAATGACCCGAGCAATGTATATGTCTAAGCTCTATGCGCCGACGCTTAAAGAGGATCCGGCGGACGCTGAGCTCGCCAGCCACCGCCTGCTGCTCCGTGCCGGCATGATCCGCAAGGAGGCCGCCGGTCTGTATTCCTACCTGCCGCTCGCATGGCGCTCGATTCGCAAGATTGAGAACATCGTGCGCGACGAGATGGACGCCGCCGGCGCCCAGGAGCTTATGATGCCTATCATGGTCGATGCCGAGTTGTGGCGTGAGTCCGGCCGTATCGATGCCTATGGCAAGGAGCTTGTGCGCTTTGACGACCGTCATGGTCGCGAGTTCGTGCTGGGCCCCACGCACGAGGAGACCGTCACGGCCCTGGTGCGCAACGAGCTGCGCTCCTATAAGCAGCTGCCCGTCAACCTGTACCACATTCAGGACAAGTTCCGCGATGAGTTCCGTCCCCGCTTTGGCCTGATGCGCGGCCGCGAGTTCATCATGAAGGACGCCTACAGCTTTTCTGCCACGCAGGAGAGCCTGCAGGAGGAGTACGACAAGATGAAGCAGGCCTACGCTAACATCTGCGAGCGCTGCTACATCAAGGCTCTGCCCGTTGTCGCCGATTCCGGCGAGATCGGTGGCGATACCTCCGTCGAGTACATGGCTTTGGCCGACGCCGGCGAGGCTTCTCTCGTCTATTGCGATGACTGCGGTTTTGCCGCCGATGATGAGGCTGCAAGCACCAAGGTCGTCGTGACCGAGGGTCCCGGTGACGGTACGCTTACCAAGGTCGAGACTCCGGGCATGGGCACCATTGAGGCCGTTGCTAAGTTCTTTGGGTTCCCCGAGAACGGTACGCGAAAGTCGCTGGCGTTGATCGATGCCGAGGGCAAGCCGGTCGTGGCCATTGTCCCGGGCGACCACGAGCTCAATGACTGCAAGGCCGAGCACGTCTTTGGCAAGGGCTATCGCATGATGACCGACGAGGAGCTCCAGACCTACGGTCTGCACAAGGGCTTTATCGGACCGGTTAACTTGCCCGAGGGCATTCGTCTGGTGTGCGACGAGAGCCTGCGCGAGTCCAAGCAGTGGGCCTGCGGTGCCAACGAGGTCGATTATCACTTTACCGGTGCCTGCCCCGAGCGCGACTTTACCGTCGATGAGTGGGCAGATCTGGTCACCGTCGTTGCCGGCGATCCCTGCCCGCACTGCGGCAAGCCGCTCTCTGCTGCTCGCGGCATCGAGGTCTCGCAGGTCTTCCAGCTGGGTACCAAGTATTCCGAGGCCATGGGCGCCACCTTTATGGACGAGGACGGCAAGGAGAAGCCGCTTATCATGGGTTGCTACGGCGTGGGCGTGTCCCGCTCGCTTGCTGCCGTCGTGGAGCAGCACAACGACGAGCACGGTATCGTCTGGCCGGTTTCCGTTGCCCCGTACGAGGTCGCTGTGATTCCGCTCGATCCCAAGAAGGAGGAGTGCGCAACCGTCTGCGACCAAATCGTCGAGGGCTTGTGCGCCGAGGGTATCGAGGTCGTCGTCGACGACCGTGACGAGCGTCCCGGCTTTAAGTTTGCCGATAACGACCTTATGGGATTCCCGTATCAGGTGGTGCTTGGCAAGCGTGGCCTTAAGAATGGCACCGTCGAGCTCAAGGACCGTGCCACGGGCGAGCGCGAGGACGTGGCGATTGACGAGGTCGTCGCCAAGGTTGCCGAGCTTGTTAAGGCGGCCCGCCGTTAATCGACGTTTCCGCTATTAGATGTAATTGCGGGACTGCTCCGTATCTCTCTTAGGAAGAGATGCGGAGCAGTCTATTTTGTTGCGTGAATAAACTCGATGGGTAAAGGAAAACCCCACAGCCCATATGAGCTGCGGGGTTTTCTTGTGCCTCCGATGCGAAATAAATCGCTCAGATATTACTGATAATCGACGACGTCGATCCAGTTCTTCAGGAACTCATCGTTCACGTTGCGCTTACGAGCGAGCTCGGAAGCGGCGACGATGCTCGTCCACTGACGCACGACCTGCATGGGCATGTCGGCGCGGTCGCAGTAGAGCTCCAGGTAGGCCTCAGCCTGGTCCTTGCTGTTGAGGGCGAAGAGCAGGTAGGTGGTGGCAACGTCGGCAGCAGGGGAGCCCTGGGTGGCGTGTGCCCAGTCGCACACATAGAGCTGGCCGTCGTCGCCGACGATGACGTTGGAGGGGTTGAAGTCGCCGTGGCAGACCTTGAACTCCTTGGTCATTCCGTCCAGACGCTCCTGAAGGTTGTAGCGCGTGGTGGCATTGAGCTGATCAAGGCTGTCGATCATGCGGGCGAACTTGTCGCGCTGACGGTTGAGCAGCGGGGAGGTGTAGCCGTGGATCTCGATCTGGAGGTCGACGAACATCTCGAGATACTCACCAAAGCGCTGGGGCTCGGCAGTCATCTTCTCGGCAAGGGTGGGGCCCGGAACCTTCTCCCAGCCGTTGGCGTTCTCGAGCTGGGAACCCTCGAGAGCCTTGGGGCTGCGGATGCCGCACTCATTGATGCGGGCAAGATTCAAAGCCTCGTTGAACACGTCGGAGACAGGCTTGGTCTCGTTAAAGACCTTGACGATCTTGTCGCCCAGGTCGTAAACGACCTTGTTGCCACGGCGGACGAGCTCGGTCTTGGAATCGGGTAGCAGCATAGTTGCATCCTTTCAACGATGCGATAGAAGCGACGGCGGGGGTGTGTGAAACACCCGTGCGCCCCCGCCGTTAAAAACCGTGCTAAAACTAGCAGACGGCGTAGTCCTGAGGCTCGCGGCCGTAGTAGGCGTCCAGGTAGAGCTCCTTGATCTCGCTCATGAGCGGGTAGCGCGGGTTTGCGCCGGTGCACTGGTCGTTGAATGCCTGCTCGGTCATCTCGTCGAGGGTGTCGAGGAAGTACTGCTCGTCAACACCGTAGTCGGCGATGGTCTTCTTGACGCCGATGAAGTCCTTGAGCTCCTCGAGCTTCGTGATGAAGTTCTCGAAGACCTCCTTGTCGTCCTTGCCCTCGATGCCGCAGTACTTGGCCATCTCGGCGTAGTTGTGCAGCGCGTTGGGGTAAGGATACTGGGAGAAGGTACCCATCTTGACGGGAGCCTCGGCGGCGTTGTAGCGCATGACGCGAGTCAGGATGACAGCGTTGGCAAGGCCGTGGGGCAGGTGGTGGAAAGCGCCGAGCTTGTGAGCCATGGAGTGGTTGAGGCCCAGGAAGGCGTTGGCGAAGGCCATACCGGCCATGCAAGAGGCGTTGTGCATCTCCTCGCGGGCATGCGGGTCCTTGGCGCCGTTCGTGAAGCTGGAGGGCAGGTTCTCGAAGACGAGCTTAGCAGCGCGCTCGGAGAGGCCCTTGGTGTAGTCGGAAGCCATGATGGAGACGTAGGACTCGATGGCGTGGGTCATGACGTCGATGCCGGAGGCAGCGGTCAGACCGCGCGGGGCGGTCATGCAGTTGTCGGCGTCGACGATAGCCATGTTGGGGAGCAGCGCGTAGTCGGCGAGCGGCCACTTGATGCCGGTTTCCTTGTCGGTGATGATGGCGAACGGCGTGCACTCGGAGCCGGTACCCGAAGAGGTCGGGACGGCGACGAAGTAGGCCTTCTTGCCCATCTCGGGGAAGGTGAAGATACGCTTGCGGATGTCCATGAAGTCCATGGCCATGTCCTCAAACTTGCACTCGGGGTGCTCGTACATCATCCACATGATCTTGCCGGCGTCCATAGCGGAGCCACCGCCGACGGCGATGATGACGTCCGGCTCAAAGAGAGCCATCTGCTTGGCGCCGCGACGTGCGCACTGCAGCGACGGATCGGGCTCGACGTCGTAGAAGCAGTCGTGGGCGATGCCCATCTCGTCGAGCTTGGCCTCGATGGCGCGGGTGTTGCCATTCTTGAAGAGGAACTGGTCGGTGACGATGAAGGCGCGCTTCTTGCCCATGACGTTGCCCAGCTCGTCGAGGGCGACGGGCGTGGAACCCTTCTTGAAGTAGACCTTCTCGGGAGCGCGGAACCACAGCATGTTCTCACGGCGCTCGGCCACAGTCTTAACGTTGATCAAGTGCTTCACCCCAACGTTCTCGGAGACGGAGTTGCCGCCCCAGGAGCCGCAGCCCAGGGTCAGAGACGGCTTCATGCCAAAGTTGTACAGGTCACCGATGCCGCCGTGCGAGGACGGGGTGTTGATGACGATACGGCAGGCCTTCATGACGTGCTCGAACAGGCTGATCTTCTCGGCCTGGGCGGGGTGCACGTACAGAGAGGCGGTGTGGCCCGGGCCACCGGCGAGCACCAGGTGCTCGGCCTTGTCGACGGCCTCCTGGAAGTCCTTGGCGTGGTACATGGCCAGGACCGGGGAGAGCTTCTCGTGGGAGAACTCCTCCTTGGCGGGGTCGGTGGAGGTGACCTCGGCGATCAGGATCTTGGTCTTGGCGGGAACCTCGATGCCTGCGAGCTCGGCGATCTTGGCGGCAGCCATGCCGGGGATGCGGTGGTCGAGAGCGCCGTTCTTGAACATGGCGGCACGCAGGGCCTCCATCTCGGCACCCTGCTTGACGAAGTAGCAGCCGCGCTTCTGGAACTCGGCCTTAACCTGGTCATAGATGGTGTCGATGACGGTCACGGACTGCTCGGAAGCGCAGATCATGCCGTTGTCGAAGGTCTTGGAGTGGATGATGGAGTTGACGGCGAGCAGCACGTCGGCGGTGTCGTCGATGATGACCGGGGTGTTACCGGCGCCAACGCCCAGGGCGGGCTTGCCCGAGGAGTAGGCGGCCTTGACCATGCCCGGGCCACCGGTGGCGAGGATGATGTCGACGTCGCGCATGACCATGTTGGTCAGCTCGATGGAGGGGACATCGACCCAGCCGATGATGCCCTCGGGGGCGCCGGCCTTGACGGCGGCGTCGAGCACGAGCTTGGCGGCGGCGATGGTGCACTTGGCGGCTGCCGGGTGCGGGGAGATGATGATGCCGTTGCGGGTCTTCAGGCTGATCAGCGTCTTGAAGATCGCGGTGGAGGTGGGGTTGGTCGTCGGGATGACGGCGCCCACGATGCCGATGGGCTCGGCGATCTTGGTGATGCCGTAGGCCTCGTCGCGCTCCAGGACACCACAGGTCTTGGTGTTCTTGTAAGCGTTGTAGATGTACTCTGCGGCGTAGTGGTTCTTGATGACCTTGTCCTCAAGAACGCCGCGGCCGGTCTCCTCGATGGCCATTTTCGCCAACGGGATACGAGCCTTGTTGGCGGCCATGGCGGCCTCATAGAAGATCTTGTCGACCTGCTCCTGCGTGTACGTAGCAAAAAGCGCCTGGGCCTCTCGCATCTGAGCGAGCTTAGCCTCAAGCGCCTCTACGTTGTCCACAATTGCGGGAGTAGTGTTTTCCGGTGACTTTTTCACCATTTGTGTCTCCTTGCGATCGGAGATTTACCCTACGTCTTGCATGATAGCAAGAAATTATTCGGCGAACGGTAAGATTCCCGTAAAAGGCATACTAAAACGCTTCAATAAACTGAAGCGTTTTAACTAAAACTATCTGCCAGTGCATCGCCACACTCATTGGGGACAGACTTACATGAGTGGTTTCACTCATTTGGGACAGACATCGATTTGCGATTTTGTCGTTTTGGGCCTGTTTTTGTTGCTGATTGGATATAAATAGGTCACAGGCTCAGCATTTCGCGTTCCTTCTCTCCTTTTAGGTGTTGCCTGTACGGCTTTGAAAGGAGAGACCATGCCCCGATGCGCCCGCGAAATTTCGCTCACCGGCTATTACCACGTCTTTGACCGCGGTAACTCCAAACAGATCATTTTTGAAGATGATTCCGACCGCTATCGTTTCCTATCGGACATATCGGACAGGTTTGCGTGCCATGACGTGGCGGTGTTGGCCTGGTGTCTTATGGACAACCACTTCCATTTGATGGTTGATGACCCATATGACAACCTTTCAAAGGCAATGCAGTGCGCGCTGACGGCGTATGCCAAGTATTTCAATGGGAAAACGGGAAGAACGGGCCATCTGTTTGACAATCGCTATTCGCGGGTCGCGGTTGAGTCGGACACGCAGGCAGTGCAGCTGCTCGACTATATTCATCTCAATCCCGTGAAGGGTGCGCTTGACTCGCTCGAGGCGTACCGCTGGTCAAGCTATAAGGCGTATCAGCTGGGCTATGATCCCTTTGACATCTGTGATGCGGCCCCTATGCTTGATGTTGTCGGAGGCTCCCGTCGCTATTGCGAGCATCTCAAGAAAGTTGCCGGGCGCATCTGGTCAGTGGAGGTTCTTCCGCGCCGGCGGATCCCCGATGAGGAGGCCCTTTTCGTTGCGCGCGAAGTCCTGACGAGCATAGATCCTGCGTTGCTCAAGGCCCTGCCACGCCCCGAACGCGATGCCTGCCTGCTGAGGCTCAGGCGGGCACATCTCACGGTCAAGCAAATTGCCCGTATCACCGGTATCGGCGCCACAAGCGTGACCAAGGCTACTGCAGGCTGGAAGGATGCAGCGTGAGATAGGGGCCGGAGCCGATCGGGACGCCGCATGCGTGCGTCATGTCTGTCCCCAATGCGTGAAAACACTCATCTAAGTGTGTCCCCAATGAGTGCAAAAAGGCGCCCTCCGTGGGGGAGGACGCCTTTGGTAAGTTCTATATGAACGCGAGGTCTTTGACCCGGAGAGTCCGAGGTACTTGTTGGTAAGACCTTATTTAGGAGCGCGCAACCTTGCCAGACTTGAGGCAGGGGGAGCAAACGTTCATCTTGCGACGGTGACCATCGACGACGACGTAGACGCGCTGGATGTTGGGGCGGAACTTACGGTTGGTGACGCGGTGAGAGTGGCTGATGGAGCGACCGGCAACGGGGTGCTTACCGCAAACTTCGCAAACTTTGGACATAACTGACCCTCCTTGGGCGACAAACGAACATGTCGCGTTAACAAACAAGCCTGAACTATAGCACAGAAGTCGCTCCCTGTGCGCAATCTACACAGAGATATTCCTCTTTTGGCGATAGTGCCCACGCTACGGCCCTGGACGTAGATCCGATTTGCGTGCAGCAGAGGGGATTATGCCAGCTCGTGCGTGTGTTTTCAAGCTCGTCCCACAAATATATAGGTTTATGGAGCGCCTGCGCACGTTTACGGATTGCTCTGTATTTATGCTCGTAATTAAGCTCGAGGTTGGCTACACTATCCCTTGACCATTAAAGGGGTACGAGATACCCACATGGAATTACATAGCTGCCAAAGAGCAGCCTTTCCTGTGGGTGTCTGGTCCGCTTAAGCGGTCGGGCATCTATTTTTTTGACTGTGTCAGCAGTCAAGACATGTGAGGAAGGAGATCGATGGGCACGACTTCCCCCAAGGCGGTCATCATGGACGAGACCGCCGTCAATCGAGCGATGACCCGCATTGCGCACGAGATTCTCGAGCGCAACGAGGGCTGTGAAGACCTCGCTCTGGTCGGCATCGTCACGCGCGGCGACCTTCTGGCAAAGAAGCTCGCCGAGGAGATCAAGGAGATCGAGGGCGTCGATGTTCCGCTCGGTAGCCTCGACATCAGCTTCTACCGCGATGACTACGCTACCAATTTCGCTCCCGCGATCCACGCTACCAACATTCCCTTCAGCGTCGACGGCAAGCGCGTTGTGCTGGTGGACGACATCCTGTATACGGGCCGTACTATCCGCGCCGCTCTGGATGCTGTCATGGACCTGGGCCGTCCGAGCCGCATCGAGCTGGCAGTTCTCGTTGACCGCGGTCACCGTGAGCTCCCCATCTCGCCGGACTTTGTCGGCAAGAACGTTCCCTCGTCGCATGAGGAGAACGTGCACCTATATATGAAGGAAGTAGACGGCCGCACCGCTGTCGAGATTAACGACGTCGCGCCGGGTTCCCACGTGGGCTCCGCGCCGCTGGGAGGTGAGTAGTACCGTGGCGTTCAACCATAAGCACCTGATCGACATTACCGAGTACTCCGAAGAGGACATCAAGCTCATCCTCGAGACCGCCAAGGCGTTCTCCGAGGTCAACGAGCGTGCGATCAAGAAGGTCCCCACGCTCAAGGGCAAGACCATCGTCAACATGTTCAACGAGCCCTCGACGCGCACCCGCAGCTCCTTCGAACTCGCCGAGAAGCGTCTTTCGGCCGACAGCCTCAACTTTGGCGGCTCCTCGACCTCCACGGTCAAGGGTGAGAGCCTCGTCGACACCGTCGAGACCCTCAACGCCTATAAGATCGACTGCATCGTCGTGCGCGATAAGCACGCCGGTGCTCCCTACATCGTCACGCAGAACTCGCCCGCGAGCGTTATCTGCGCCGGCGACGGCAAGCACAACCATCCCACGCAGGCCCTGCTCGACCTGTACACCATCTGGGAGCACAAGGGTGACTTCCACGGTCTGAAGGTCGCCGTCGTCGGCGATATCGCGCCCTCCCGCGTCTGCGGCTCGCTGATCCCCGCCCTTAAGATTATGGGCTGCGAGACCTACGCCGTCGCCCCCGGCACGCTGCTGCCGCCGTCGCCCGAGGTCCTGGGCTGCGACCACGTGACGACCGACCTCGATTCCGTCCTGCCCGAGCTGGACGTCGTCTACATGCTGCGCGTGCAGCAGGAGCGCCTTGAGGGCGCTCCGTTCCCCACGATTCGCGAGTACCACAAGCTCTTCGGCCTGACCAAAGACCGCGAGAAGCTCATGAAGCCCGACGCGATCATCTGCCACCCGGGTCCCATCAACCGCGGCGTCGAGTTCGACTCCTATATGGCCGACCACCCGCAACGCTCCGTCATCCTGGAGCAGGTCTACGCTGGTATCTGCGTGCGTATGGCTATCCTGTATCTGCTGCTTGGAGGTGCCGATAATGGCCTTGCTTCTTAAGAATGCCCACGTCGTCGACCCGTCCGTCGAGCTTGACGGTGTCGTTGACGTCCTGATTGACGGCGACAAGATCGCCGAGGTCGGCGAGAATCTCGCCGTCGAGGGAGCCGAGGTCCGCGACCTTTCCGGCAAGTACCTCGTCCCCGGCCTGGTGGATATGCACGTTCACCTTCGCGAGCCCGGCTACGAGGTCAAAGAGGACATCGAGAGCGGCACCCGTGCAGCTGCCAAGGGCGGCTTCACCGGCGTGTGCGCCATGCCCAACACCGACCCCGTTACCGATAACGGAACCGTCGTTGAGTTCGTCAAGTCCCGCGCTGCCGAGGTCGGCCACTGCCGCGTCTATCCTTCTGGTGCTATGACTCGCGGCCTTAAGGGCGAGGCTATGTCCGAGATGGGCGATATGGTCGCCCACGGCGCCGTCGCCTTCACCGATGACGGTCGCGGCGTGCAGGGTGCGGGCATGCTCCGTCGCTGCATGGACTACGGCAAGATGTTCGGCAAGGTCTTTATGAGCCACTGCCAGGACGAGGATCTGGTCGGCCACGGCCAGATCAACGGGGGCAAGGTCTCGCCCCGTCTGGCTCTCGAGGGCGGGCCGGCTGCCGGCGAGGAGCTCCAGATCGCCCGCGACATCGAGATCGCCAAGCTGACTGGTGCCAAGCTGCACATCCAGCACATCTCCACCGCCCATGGCCTGGAGATCGTGCGTGCCGGTAAGGCCGCTGGCGTTCAGGTTACCTGCGAGGCCACCCCGCACCACATGTTCCTGACCGAGAACGACCTGGACGAGACCTACAACACCTCTCTCAAGGTCAATCCGCCGCTGCGCACCGACGAGGATGCCGAGGCCATCCGTCAGGGTGTCATCGACGGTACCGTCGACGCTATCGTTACCGACCACGCTCCCCACACCCCGTGGGAGAAGGCCCGCGAGTTCGAGCTCGCGCCCTTTGGAATGATTGGCCTCGAGACTTCGCTGTCGCTCGTGCTCACTGAGCTGGTCAACACGGGCAAGATGAGCGTGAGCCGCATGGTCGAGCTCATGGCCATCAAGCCGCGTGAGATTCTGGGCCTCGATCAGGTTCAGGTCAAGGCGGGCTCTGTCGCCGACCTGACCGTGTTCGACCCCTCCGCAACCTGGACGGTTGGCGAGGACGGTTACGAGTCGCGCGCCGAGAACTCCGGTTTTGCCGGCCGCACGCTCACCGGTCGTGCCACCGATGTATTTGTCGGTGGCAAGCAGACGCTCGCCGACGGCTGCATCTGCTAGCATAGCCTTATCGCTTTTGTGCGCGGCGCCCTTGCGGTGCCGCGCTTTCTGTTCGTTTAGACCATGCAACCGCATGGGGGATTGGAGCGTCTATGCCCACACCTTCCACTGCACGCATGCACGACTTCGAGGTCGTCTCGAACCGGGAGATCGCCGACGGCATCTTCTCGCTCGTAATCTCGGCCCCCAAGCTTGCAAGTGCGCTCAAGCCCGGTCAGTTTGTGAACATTGCCGTGCCCGGCGATGCCTCCTCGCTGCTTCGCGTGCCCCTGAGCTTCTATCGCGCCGACGCCGAGGCCGGCACCGTCGAGCTGTGGTACGCCGTCGTGGGCGACGATACCCGCCGTTTGTCCCAGATGGGCCCTGGCTCCACCTCTAACCTGTTGGGCCCCGGTGGCCGTGGCTGGATGGTACCCGAGGGCACCAGGAAGGCACTGCTCGTCGCCGGTGGCATCGGCGTTCCGCCTGTGCTGTGTCTTGCCGGCATGCTTGCCGAGCAGGGTGTTGATGTGGACGTGTGCCTGGGCTTTGGCACCGCTTCCAAAGTCGTGGGTGTCGATGAGTTCCGTGCGCTGGGCGCCACGGTTAACGTGTGCACCGACGACGGTTCGCTCGGCACGCACGGTTTTTGCACCGATCCGGCAGCCGAGCTGCTTGGAGAGGGCGGCTACGACTACGTCGCCAGCTGCGGCCCCGCCGTCATGATGAAGAAGGTCGCCGCCGCTGCCGCCGAGGCCGGTGTGTACTGCGAGGTGTCGCTCGAGCGCATGATGAGCTGTGGCTTTGGCGCCTGCAACACCTGCAATGTCGAGACGGTCGACGGTATGAAGGGTGCTTGTATGTGCGGTCCCGTGTTCGATGCTTCTAAGGTGGTGGTCTTCTAGTGGGTACCGTGAACATGGCCGTCGATTTCGGCGGCGTCAAGATGCAGAACCCCATTAACACCGCAGCCGGTACCTTTGGCTACGGTTGGCAGTTCCAGAACTTCTTTGATGTTTCCCAGCTGGGCGCCATCACCACCAAGGGTTGCGCTGCCGAGCCCTGGCCCGGCAATCCCGCGCCCCGCATGGCCGAAATTCCCGGCGGTATGATCAACTCCGTGGGTCTTCAGAACCCCGGCGTGGCCGCCTTTGCCCGCGAGTCCGGTCCGTGGCTCGAACAGCTGTCCAAGGACGGCTGCCAGGTTATCTGTCAGGTTGCCGGTCACTCCGTTGACGAGTTTGTCCGCGCACTCGAGATGTATGTCGAGCTATGCCCCTGGGCTGCCGGCTACGAGATCAACGTGAGCTGCCCCAACATCGCCGCCGGCGGTGCCGCCATGGGCTCCACGCCCGAGGGCGCCTCTTCCGTTATGGCTGCCTGCCGCAAGGTGACTGATAAGCCGCTGTTCGTGAAGATGGCGCCGGTCAACGTCGCCGAGATCGCCAAGGCCCTCGAGGCTGCCGGCGCCGACGGCCTTTCGGTCATCAACTCCATCCAGGGCATGGCCATCGACGTCCATACCCGCAAGTCCCGCGTGGCCAAGCCCAAGGGCGGCCTTTCGGGCCCGCTGTGCCACCACATCGCCGTGCGCATGGTCTGGGAGGTTGCCCAGGCCGTCGATATCCCCATCAACGGTGTCGGCGGTGTCATGACTGGCGAGGATGCGGCTGAGTTTATCCTGGCCGGCGCCACCTGCGTGTCGGTCGGCATGGCCAACTTCGTCGATCCGTGTGCTTCGCTTAAGATCGCGCATGAGCTCGAGGCCTGGGCCGAGTCCCAGGGCGTAAAGGACATCAACGAGCTGGTGGGTGCTTTCGAATGCTAGAGAATGATGCCCGCGACCGTGTTATCGTCGCCCTCGACTGCGACCGTGAGCGCGCGCTCGAGCTCGCCCACGAGCTTTCGGGCCATGCCGCCTGGCTCAAGGTCGGCATGACGCTCTATTACGCTGAGGGTCCCCAGATCGTCAAGACCTTTAAGGACCTTGGCTTTAAGGTCTTCCTCGACCTTAAGTTCCATGACATTCCGCATCAGGTGCGCGGCGCTGCCCGCTCGGCCTCGCTTGCCGGTGCCGACCTGCTTTCGGTCCACGGCCTGGGCTCGGGTGCTATGCTCGCTGCCTGCCGCGAGGGTGCCGAGGAGGCGCGTGAGGACCGCGCCAAGCTCGTCGCCATCACCGTGCTCACGAGCATGAATCAGGATGCCTTGAGCGAGATCGGCGTCGAGTCTCCCGTGGCCGAGGAGGCCGCCCGGTTGGCAAAGCTTGCTCAGGCCAACGGCATCGATGGCATCGTGTGCTCACCGATGGAGGCTCACGACATGCGTGAGCTGCTGGGTCCTGATGCCCTGATCGTGACTCCGGGTGTGCGTCCGGTGGGTGCCGCCCTTGGTGACCAGTCCCGCGTGGCGACGCCTTCCCAGGCTATCGAGCGTGGCGCAAGCCACATTGTGGTGGGCCGTCCCATCACCGGTGCCGACGATCCGGTTGCCGCCTTTGACGCCATCGTCGCCGAGCTGGTCGAAAACGTTGCGTAAAAGATTCCCCTAAGTCACCACTTTTGGGTCTCATTAGCACAAAATAGCCCCTGTGCCTGCGTAAACTTTCCCATCCTTTGTGTGGAATCGCAGGTCAGGGGCTTAACTTTGGGCGCAGTATATTGCACTTTTTGCGGGTATCGTCTAACCTATGGAGCCGCGATTAGGCATTTTGTACGTTCTACGTGCTAAAATGCCAATTATTGAATCAGATATAACCCAACTATTTGGAGGTACGAATGGCACTCCCTCAGCTTACCGACGAGCAGCGCAAGCAGGCTCTTGAGAAGGCTGCTGCCGCACGTCACGCCCGCGCTGAGCTTCGCGAGCAGATCAAGAAGGGCGAGAAGTCCCTCGAGTCCGTGCTCAACTCCGATGATCCCATCGCTTCCCGCATGAAGGTTTCCACCCTCATCGAGTCTCTCCCCGGCTATGGCAAGGCCAAGGCCGCCAAGATCATGGAGGAGCTCGGTATCTCCGCTACTCGTCGCGTCCAGGGCCTCGGCGTCCGTCAGCGCGAGCAGCTCCTCGAGCAGCTGACCAAATAAGTGAGCGCTCAGGATTCCAAGCTCTTTGTGATTTCTGGACCGTCAGGCGCAGGCAAGGGTACGCTCGTCACTCGTGTGCGCGAGCGCCGCTCGAACCTGGGTCTGACGGTTTCGGCTACCACGCGAGCACCACGCAAAGGTGAGGTCGACGGCGTCAACTACTTTTTTCTGACGCGCGAGGAGTTCGACCGCCGCGTGGCAAACGGTGAGTTTGTTGAGTGGGCCGAGGTCCACGGTAACTGCTACGGCACGTTGGTGAGCGAGGTCACATCCAAGCTCGCCTCGGGCTCGTCTCTGATTTTGGAGATCGATGTCCAGGGCGCCCTGCAGGTGAAGGAGCGTTTCCCCGAGGCCGTGCTGATCTTTATCAAGCCGCCTTCGCTTGAGGTGCTCCGCGAGCGTCTAGTCGGTCGCGGTACCGAGACGCCCGAGACGATTGAGCTGCGTATGGCAAACGCCGCCGATGAGCTTGCCCTTGCCGACCGCTACGACGACGTCGTGGTGAATGACGATCTCGACCGCGCGACCGATGAGCTCGTTCGCGTTCTCGATATGCATGAAAGGATCTGAGGTCCGTGTCCGTTGTAAAGCCTTGCATTGACGATCTTCTGGAGAAGACCGATCACAACCGCTTCCTGCTCGCTTCGCTTGCCTCCAAGCGCGCCTGCGACATCAATAGCATGCTGCGTGGCCAGCACAACCGCGTGCTTGCCGTCCAGGATGTCGATGACATCACCATCGGGCTTTCCGGTGCCGATACCATCTCGATGGCTATGGACGAGATTGTCGACGGCGACATCTCTTACGACGAGGCCCGTTACGAGAAGGCGCTCGGCCACAAGGTTGCTGAAGCCTAAATGGCGGCTCGCGTCTGCCTAGTCCACTATCACGAGGTTGGGCTGAAGGGCAAGAACCGCGCACATTTTGAGCATATCCTCATGGATAACATCAAGGCGGCCTTGGCCGCCTTTTCCGTGAACGCCGTGTCTCGAATTTCCGGTTATATCCTCGTGACCTTTAACGAGCATCAGGCCGACGAGGCGGCGCGTGTCATCCGCACCGTCCCCGGCGTTGCCCGTGTGTCTTTGGCGTATCACACCAACCGCGACCCGCAGGAGTACTGCGCCGCCGCTGTGAAGGCGCTGCGCGAGTTTGGTTCCTTCGATTCGTTTAAGGTGCACGCCAAGCGCTCCAATACTGACTATAAGCTCACCTCGATCGATATCAATCGACAGGTTGGCGAGGTGCTGTGTGAGGCGTTTCCCGATAAAAAGGTCCAGATGCACGACCCCGACGCGATGGTGCACGTTCTGGTGGTTCAGGGTAGTGTCTACGTGTATGCGCGCTCCGAGCGCGGCGTTGGCGGCCTTCCGGTGGGTTCTGCCGGCAAGGTCGTGACGCTGCTGTCGTCGGGTATCGATTCTCCGGTGGCGACTTGGATGCTCGCGCGTCGCGGCGCGGTCTGCGTGCCGGTGCATTTCTCCGGTCGTCCGCAGACGCCCGATACGAGCGAGTATTTGGTGCAGGATATCATCCGTGCGCTTGAGCCGGGTGTCCAGATCGGCCGCCTGTACGTGGTGCCGTTTGGCGACTGCCAGCGTGAGATTTCGGTCACCTGTCCCAGTAACCTGCGCGTTATCATGTATCGCCGCATTATGTATTCGGTTGCCGAGCGCATTGCACACATCGAGGGTGCCAGGGCCATCGTTACGGGCGAATCGCTTGGGCAGGTTGCCTCCCAAACGCTTGAGAACATCATGGCCGTCAACGAAGCCGTGAAGATTCCCGTGTTCCGTCCTCTCATCGGTTCGGACAAACAGGAGATCATCGCACGCGCCGAGGAGATCGGTACGTTCGATATCTCGACTGAGGCCGCTCCCGACTGCTGCACGTTGTTTATGCCGCGCCGTCCCGAGACGCACGCTAAACTCGATGCCGTGCATGAGGCCTGGGAGTTGTTCGATCATGAGGAGATGATCGAGCGCCTGCTCAAGCAGACCGAGTACATCGACTTCGAGAGCAACACGTATAAGGCCCCTAAGACCTTAAAACGCAAACATTCTGAGCTTGCTCCGCGTGAGATTTACCAAGATCACGAGTAAATTTGTGCATAGACCGACGATGCGCCTGCATCGTCGGTCTTTTGCTATCTGGGCATTTTGCGGCTAAGTGTTCATTTGCTGACGTGTGCCTGAATAAACGGGCACATTTGCGCAAGGTTTTGGTTAACTTTTGGTTTGACCGCGAAAACCGGCGTGGGCGTGCGGAGGCTGCGGCGTTCGTTTCCTGACACGATGGTGTTGGGAGGTGTTTGCTATGGCGCAGCGCGAACAACACGAACGAGTCAAAAAGATGGACCGCTGGGCGGGCAAACTGCTCGGTCATAAGGCAGTGGTGATGGCGATACTGGTCGTCATTGCGATGGCGAGTGGACTGGCAATGGCGAACTTTGGCGGCGGTGCCGGCGGTGTGTCGTTTGAGCGCACTGATGGTTCGGGCACGTTAGTGGAGCCGGGATCCGGCGATGCTTCGAGTGGAAAGACATCTGAAGGCTCTTCGCCTAAGGCGTCTGCCGCGGCAGAGGTCTATGTCGATGTTGATGGCGCCGTGGTGTCACCCGGTGTATATCGCCTCAAAGACGGGGCGCGGGTGGCTCAGGCGATTGATGCCGCCGGCGGGCTGGCGCCCGAAGCAGACGTTACGGGGCTTAATCGTGCATCCAAGGTCACTGATGGACAAAAAATTCACGTTCCAACGGTAGGGGAGCAGCAGACGTCCATTGCGGAAGCCGGTGTTGATGTTGGGGCTTCCGCATCGTCGGGCGTTAGTGGCGCAACAGGTCTAGTAAACATCAATACGGCAAGCGCAGAAGAGCTGCAGACGCTCTCGGGCATCGGCCCCTCCATGGCCCAGTCGATTATCGATGAGCGGACAAAGAACGGTGCTTTCGCCTCGGTTGACGATCTGATGCGTGTGTCGGGAATCGGCGAGAAGAAGCTTGCCAAAATCAAAGATTGCATCTGCGTATGAGTGCGACCGAGCGCGAGCACGTGATGCCTCCGCGGCCCCTGATTCCGTGGACGATGGCCCTGTGTGCCGGCATGTGCATGAGCTGCGTCTTGGTGCTCAACATAGCCGCTGATGCGCTGCTGAGGGAGCGGGCGCCGGCGGTCGGGCCGCTATGGGCCATTCCCTTTGCGGCAGCGGTATTCGTTGTGCTGGCTCAATCTTGTGCGCGGCTTGCCCCTTGGAAGCGGCGGCTGTATGCCGCTTCCGTCGGTCTCGTGGCGGGAGCGGTC
This sequence comes from uncultured Collinsella sp., assembly GCA_900549245.1. Lineage (GTDB taxonomy): Bacteria > Actinomycetota > Coriobacteriia > Coriobacteriales > Coriobacteriaceae > Collinsella. The sequence goes on along the minus strand of URNQ01000002.1, from coordinate 5,474 downwards.
GTCTCGGCGTGGTGGGCCGTGGATGTGCTCAGTGCCTCGAAGGCGCTCGATGGTCGAACGGCAAGCAGCCTCGAGTTTGTCGTGCAGGGTGACCCATCCATAAACGACGACGTGTATTCCTATACCTGCGAGGCACGCGCGGACGGTAAGAACTTGGCAACGGTTCGCCTATCGTGTGATCGTGAGCTCAAGGTCGGGGCGCACGTGCGTGTTATCGGTCGCGTTTCGCGTTTTGAGAACGACGCATATGGACGATCGCGCGTGCTCCGAGGCGAGGTGCGCAAGGTTAAAGCCGTTCGGATTTTATCGGTCGATGAGGGTTCTCCGGGGCTGCTGCTTCGGCTGCGAAATGGGCTGCTTGCGTCCATCGCGCCTGCGACCGACCCGGCGCGTGCGCTCATAGCCGGTGTCGTCTGCGGTCGTTCGGCCGAGCTGCGCGCCCAGCCGGCGGGCGACTGGTTTTCTGTGACGGGAACGGCACATCTTATCGCCGTCTCGGGCAGCCATTTGGCTATCGTGGGGTTTGTAATCGAGGGTGTATTGCAAAAGACTCGGTGCTCACGTGGTCTTCAGCGGGCGATATTGGCGATAACGCTTGTGGGCTATGCTGCCTTTACGGGCGCGTCTCCCTCGGCCGTGCGTGCGTGCTGCATGGTGTTCGTGACGCTTGTCGTAAACGGCGCGGGGCGTCGTCGGCACGGCGCATCGGCACTCTTCGTAACCATGTCCATCTTTGTGCTACTGCGGCCGACGGTGCTGTTCGAGATGGGCTTTCAACTCTCGTGTGCCAGCGTCTTAGCCATTCTGTGCTTTTGTCCCTATGCGACCTACGCTTTGGGTGAGCTAGGTGTGCCATCAGGCGTTGCCAGCGTGCTTTCCGTCACGCTGTGCTCACAACTGGCGACACTTCCCATTACCATTCCTGCCTTCGGTACATTCTCGCTCATTGCTCCGTTGGCAAATGCGGTCATCGGTCCGGTGGTGAGCGTACTGCTCGCTGTGTCGATCGTGCTGGCTCCCTTTTCGCTCGTGGGACCGTTGCGGACTTGGGCGCTCGTTGTGCCCATGATTGCCGCCCGTTGCGCGCTGTTCTTCGAGCAGCTGTTTGCCGCCGTGCCAGGTGCATACGTGAGCGTGCCGCCCGATAGCATGTGGATTTACCTAGTGCCGTGTTTTCTGGCGGTTCTGCTGGTCTGGTGGCCGCGTCCCCGTGCACGTCCTATGGCGGTGGGGCTTGCATGCCTGATGCTCTTGGCTGCGATTCCGTACGTCTATTGGGATCGATTCGCTCCGCCTTCGGTGACGGTGCTCGATGTGGGCCAGGCCGATGCGATTCTTATCCGCCAGGGCGGCGCAGTTGCACTTGTCGACTGCGGACTCGACGAGCGCGTGGTGGCGGCGTTGGTTCGCAATAACGTGCACCATATCGACGCCGTCTTTGTGACGCATTGGGATGAGGACCACTGGGGTGGTCTGCCTGCCGTGCTCGAACAGTTTTCGGTCGGAACGATTGCCGTGGCCGCGGATGCGCTGGAGGATGCTCCTGCCGAGGTATTGAACCGACCTGGCGTGGAGTATCGGCAGGTGCGCCGTGGGGATACGGTCGACATCGGCTCATTTTGCGCCCGCGTGATGTGGCCATTCGAGTCCGTGGATGGCGAGGGAAATGAGGACTCGCTTGTCCTTCTGCTCTCTTATGTTCAGGAAGGCAAGGGCCTGCGCATACTCCTCACCGGTGATGCCGAGCTCGACCAAGAACGGGAATTCGTGCAGGAGGTGGGGGATATCGATGTCCTTAAACTTGGGCATCACGGCTCCAAGGTTTCAGTCGATGGCGAGTTGCTGGACGTCCTGAAGCCCGAGCTTTCCCTCGCAAGCGCCGGTGTGGGGAATCGATACGGCCATCCGTCCGATGCCTGTATCGATGCCGTTAAGGAAGCGGGTGGTGTGTTCGCGTGTACCATCGAACACGGCGACATTACCGTCACACCGACTGCGAATGGCTTTGCGATGCGATGCCAGCGACCGTGACGACGTCGTTGGCGTGTGGTGGGCCCCTGGGCTAAAATGGCACGGAACGAATACGAAGGCCTGCGGGAGGGGAGCGCAATGTCCGAAACCGGTTTGCTGCCGGCATATCTGATCGTCGGTACCGACGGAGTTAAGCGCGACCACGCCGTCTCGCGTATGAAAGCGCGTCTGGAAAAATCGGGTATGGTCGAGTTCAACCTCGACGAGCGAGACATGACCAAGGACCCCGATATCGAGTCCATTATCGGATCGCTTAATACCTTTCCGATGGGCAGCGAGTTTCGTCTGGTAATCCTCGATGGCTGCTCAAAGCTCGCCAAGGCGGTCTCGGAGCCGCTCGTTGGGTATCTGGCGAGTCCCAGCTCAACAACGGTCTGCCTCATCATCGCCGACTCACTTGCCAAGAATACGCGCCTGTATAAGGCAATCGCCAAGATCGACAAGAAGGCTATCGTCGATTGCTCGGGTACCAAGCGCTGGGAACTGCCTCGCCGTGTTCAGCAGATGGCGACGCAGCGCGGTAAGTCGATTTCGACGGCGGCCGCCGAGGAGCTCGTCTCGCGTTCGGGCGAAAACACGCGCATGCTCGATAACGACTTGGCTAAGCTTGCCCAGATGGTCGAGTCGCCCCAGATTGAACTTGCCGATGTTGAGCGCTGGATTGTACGTACGGCCGAGGTCCAACCCTGGGACTTCCTCAACGCCGTCTCGGCTCGCGATATGCGGCGTTCGCTCGAGCTCTTTAAGCTCCTGCCCTCCAAGAGCTACGTGTGGACTTACACATTGCTGTGCGGTCGCATTCGCGAGCTTATCGTCGCCAAGGCGCTCGACGCGCGTGGGCAGGGTCGCGAGCTGGCCGCAACGCTCAAGCTCCAGTCCTGGCAGGTCAAGAATCACCTTACCTGGGCGCGTCGTTTTTCGATGACCGAGCTCGTCGCAGCGCTCGAGGGTGCCGTTGATGTGGAGCTCGCGCTCAAGGGTTCGGCCGATTCTCAGACGGCGCTTTTGCTCTGGATTACGAACATCTTGAGAAAATCGTGATGATACCTGCCTATTTGACAAATTCGTTCTATCCCTTTGAGGGGGAGCGTGCTATAGTAGGCGCTTGCATGACCTCACCGTGTCTCAGAGGTGTCATACATTTTTTGCAAGGAACTCGAAAGGAACTCCAGAAGTGGCAAACATCAAGTCTCAGAAGAAGCGTATCCGCACCAATGAGGCAGCTCGCATGCGTAACAAGGCTGTCAAGTCCGAGCTCAAGACGCTGACCAAGCACGTCCAGTCCGCCGTCGCCGAGGGCGACGCCGAGAAGGCCCAGGCTGCCCTCAAGACCGTCACCAAGCGTCTCGACATGGCTGCCGCCAAGCATGTTATCCACAAGAACCAGGCTTCCAACCGCAAGTCCGGTCTTGCCAAGCTCGTGAACAGCATCAACGCCTAAGTTGTAAATTTCACACCACACAGATTACGCGCATAAATGGAGCCTGTTTTATGGAACAGGCTCCATTTTTTGTACCGCTCGGGTAAGATAGTCCGCATGAATACTTCAATTGACATTTCCCACATCCGCAACTTCTCGATCGTTGCGCATATCGACCATGGCAAGTCCACGATCAGCGACCGCATCCTCGAGCTCACCCATACCGTCGACGAACGCGACATGGAGTCGCAGCTGCTCGACACCATGGATATCGAGCGCGAGCGCGGCATTACGATCAAGTCCAATGCCGTCCGCGTTTCCTATGACGCCGACGATGGTGAGACGTATCAGTTCAACCTGATCGATACGCCGGGCCACGTGGACTTTACCTACGAGGTCTCGCGTTCGCTGGCCGCCTGCGAGGGCGCAGTGCTCGTCGTCGATGCCACGCAGGGCGTCGAGGCGCAGACCGTTTCCAACGCGACGCTCGCCATGAACGCCAATCTGGACATTGTGCCCGCCATCAACAAGATCGACCTGCCCTCGGCCCATCCCGATGAGGTTAAGACCGAGATCGAGGATGACCTGGCGATCCCTGCCGATGATGCTGTGTGCGTCTCGGGCAAGACCGGCGAGGGCATTCACGATCTGCTGGAGTCCATTGTCTTTTTGATTTCGCCGCCTAAGGGCGATGCAAACGCTCCGCTCAAAGCGCTCATTTTGGATTCGTACTTTGACGAGTATCGCGGTGTGGTGGCTACGGTGCGCGTCTTCGATGGTTCCATCAAAAAGGGCGATACCCTGCTTATGATGCAAGCCAAGGGCGACTTTTTGGTCGACGGCGTGGGCGTCAAGCGTCCTGCCGAGACCCCGGTCGACGCGCTGACGGTCGGCGAGGTCGGATATGTGGTCACGGGCTTGAAGGACCCCGAGGCCGTTCGCGTGGGCGATACCCTTACGTGGGCGTCGAACCCCTGCCCCGAGCCGCTTCCCGGTTATCGCGAGGCCAAGCCCATGGTCTATACGGGCCTGTTCCCGATCGACAACAAGGACTACGAGAACCTGCGTGACGCGCTCGATAAACTGCACGTCAACGACCCGTCGTTGGTGTGGGAGCCCGAGACTTCGGTGGCGCTCGGTTTTGGCTTCCGCGTGGGCTTCCTGGGCCTGCTGCACATGGAAGTCGTCAAGGAACGCCTGGAGCGCGAGTTCAACCTGGACCTCATTGCCACGAGTCCCTCGGTTGACTATCACGTCTACAAGACCGACGGCGAAATGATCGATGTCCGCAGTCCGCAGGACCTTCCCGAGGCCACACGCATCGATCGTATCGAGGAACCCTACCTCAAGGCAAAGATCATCTGCCCGCCTGAGTACACGGGTGCCGTCATGCAGCTCGCCATCGAGCACCGCGGCGTCACAACCGACATGATCCACCTGACGAGCAAATCGGTCGAGATGCGCTTCGATATGCCGCTCGCCGAGCTCATCTTGGACTTCTTCGATCAGCTCAAGAGCCGCACCAAGGGCTATGCCTCGCTCGACTACGAGTTCAACGAGTACCGTCCCTCCGAGCTCGTGAAGCTCGATATTTTGCTTTCGGGTGACGAGGTGGACGCGCTTTCGTTTATCGTCCATAAGGACAAGGCATATGGCCTGGCCCGTGGCCTGTGCGACAAGCTCAAGGAGATCATCCCGCGTCAGCTGTTCGAGGTGCCCATCCAGGGTGCTATCGGCAACAAGATCATCGCCCGTTCCACCGTCAAGGCGCGTCGCAAGGACGTTCTTGCTAAGTGCTACGGCGGGGATATCTCGCGTAAGCGCAAGCTGCTCGAGAAGCAGAAAGAGGGCAAGAAGCGTATGAAGGCCATCGGATCGGTCGAGGTCCCGCAGGAGGCGTTTATGGCGATCCTCAAGGTGGACGAGTAGGTCCATGGCGCTTTCTGAATACAGCAAGCGGCTGCTGGGTGCCTATGCCGAGCAGCCGTTCCTTATGGCTCCCATGGCGGGCGTGACCGACCCC
>URNQ01000001.1 GCA_900549245.1 uncultured Collinsella sp. | reverse complement strand
TCCACCGTCCATAAACGAATCCGCGCAGGCTCCCTCGGCTGCGGCGCGCACCTCCTCGTCAGTCGCGTCGAGCTTGCCAAAGCGGATGTTCTGCGCAATGGTGCCGCTAAACAGGTGCGTGTCCTGCAGCACAATGCCGAGCGATCCGCGCAGGCTGGCCTTGGCAATGTGCTTGACGTCAATGCCGTCGTACGTGATCTCGCCGTCATCGACCTCGTAGAAGCGGTTGATGAGGTTGGTGATGGTCGTCTTACCTGCGCCTGTGGAGCCCACAAAGGCGATCTTTTGGCCCGGCTTGGCAAACAGGTTGAGATCCGTGAGCACACGGGTGCCTGGCACGTAGGAAAAGTCCACGGCATGGAAGCGCACGTCGCCGGCAAGTGGGACCAAGCCGCACGTGAGCTCGGTGCCGTCGGCAGCCACCGCACGGCCCGACTCATCAACGGCAGCCACATCATGCAGGTGCCCGTACGCGCCCACGCCCTGGCCCTCGGGAATCTTCCATGCCCACGCGGCGTCGCCCGTCTGCACCAGCTCCACGCAGCCCTCGTCTACCTCGGGCTTAAGGTCCATGGCGGCAAATAGGCGCTCGGCACCGGCCAGCGCGTTGAGCAAAAAGTTGCCCAGCTGCGTGAACTGGTTGATGGGCATGGCGGCCTGACGCACAAAGACCAGGTAACTTGCAAGCGCGCCCACGTCGGCGAGCCCCTTGATGCAGAGCATGCCGCCCGCCACGGCGACGATGGCGTAGTTGGCATAGCCGATCACCACGGTCATGGGCACCATCGAGTTGGCGTAAGCCTGCGCGGCACCACCGGTGCGGCGCAGCTCTTGGTTGCGCGCGTCAAAACCAGCCACGTTGGCCTGCTCGTGATTAAAGACCTTGATGACCTTTTGGCCCGAGACCATCTCTTCGATATATCCGTCCAGGTCGCCAAGCGACGCCTGTTGGGCGGCAAAAAAGCGCTTGGAATGCATGCCCGAGTAGCGCGCGTACAGCACAATGGCCACATCGCACACGAGCGTGATAATCGTGAGCTGCCAGTTGAGGATGATGAGCATGGCCGTGGTGCCCACAACCTGAATGGCGGCCTGAATCACGTTGGCAAAGCTGTTGTTGAGCGCCTCGGAGACAGTGTCGACATCGTTGGTAAAGAAGCTCATGATGTCGCCCGAGCGCGTGCCGTCGAAGTAACTGAGCGGCAGCGTCTGGATGTGCACAAACAGGTCGCGGCGAATATCGGACACCACGCGTTGGGCCGCGCGCACCATGATCTGCGAGTAGCCCAGAGCCGAGAGCACGCCCGCGGCGTAGATGGCAGCGGTAAAGATAACCTGCCTAGCGAGCAGTTCCTCGCCGCCCGTTGCCAAACCGTTGACGATGGGGCGCACCATGTAGGTACCGGCAAGGCTCGCGATGGCGGCCACAGAGGCAAGCACACCCACCGCGAGCAACGAGAACTTGGCATGCCCCATGTAGGAGAGCAGGCGGCGCACAGTGCGTTTGAGGTCGGTCGGGCGTGCTTGGGCTGCGGTCTTAGGCATGGCGCACACCCCCTTCCAAGGGCGATCCGCTGGGGACGGAAGAAAACGGATCATTCGCGCACTCATCGTCGCTGCCGTCGCCGGCGTCCGCGTTCCCCGCAAACTCCATCTGCGAGGCGTAAATCTCCTGGTATATGTTGTCGCCCGCCAGCAGTTCCCCGTGCGTGCCCACGCCGTGGACACGACCGTCGTCCAACACCACAATGCGATCGGCATCCATGACGCTCGCGATGCGCTGGGCGATGATGAGCACCGTCGTATCGGGAATCCGAGCGATGTGCTCGCGAATCTTAGCGTCGGTCGCCATATCAACCGCGCTGGTGGAATCATCAAAAATGAGCACGCGCGGATGCTTGAGCAGCGTGCGCGCGATGCACAGGCGTTGCTTCTGGCCACCCGAAACACCGGCGCCGCCTTGGCCCAACTCGCCGTCCAGCCCGCCGATGCGATCCAGGAACTCGTCCACGCATGCCGCGCGGCAAGCCGCGAGGAGCTCATCGTCCGACGCCTGCGGATTGCCCCACTGCAAGTTCTCGCGCACGGTGCCCGTGAACAACACATTCTTTTGCAGCACAATGCCCACGGCGTCGCGCAAGGCGGCCAGGTCGTAGTCGCGCACGTCGCGTCCGCCCACAAGCACGGCGCCCTCGGTGGCGTCGTACAGGCGCGCAATCAGCTGCACAAGCGAGCTCTTGCCCGAACCCGTGCCGCCGAGGATGCCCACCGTCGAGCCGTTCTCGATGCGAAGGTCGATATGCTCGAGCACATCCTCGGCTGCATCCGCGCGGTATTTAAAGGAAACGTCGCGAAACTCGATACTGCCGTCCGCTGGCGTCGCAGTCGCGAGGTCTCCCACAGGATTGGCGATAACGGGCTCTTCATCGAGCACCTCTGCGATACGGCCCACACTCGTGAGAGCGCGCGTGAGCAGCAAAAACACGTTGGAGATCATCATGAGCGAGTTCATGATCAGTAGCACGTAGCTCATAAAGCCCGTAAGCGAGCCCACGCCCAAGCGACCTTCGATGATCATGCGGCCGCCAATCCACAGAATAGAGAGCGCAGCCACGTACATCGAGAGTTGGAACACCGGCAGGTTGAGCACGGCGGTGCCGAAGGTCTTGGTCGCCGTGCCGGCGAGCTCGGTATTGACGGTGTCGAACTTGTCGCACTCGTGCTCGGCGCGCACGTAAGCCTTCACAGCGCGCACCGCGGTAAGGTCCTCTTGCACCACGCCGTTGAGGTGGTCCATCGAGGTCTGGAGTTGGCGGTAGAGCGGGCTCACGCGCACGGTAATGATACCGAGCACGATGGCAAGCATCGGTAGAATGACGGCAAAGACCGCCGCGAGCTCGCGCGAGAGTGCAAAGGCGTAGACGAGGCCCATGATCAGATTTACCGGCCCGCGCACCATGGGGCGGAAGCCGTTACCTACGGCGTTTTGAATCACGGTGATGTCGGTGGTCATGCGAGTGACCAGCGAGCTCGTCTCGTATTCATCGAGATTGCCGAAGGCGAGGGTCTGGATCTTGCGGTACTCCGCGGCGCGCAGGTTGGCGCCGAGGCCCACTGCCACACGTGCCGAATAACGCGCATAGCCGAGGCCGAGTACAAGCGACACGGCCGCGCACACCAACATGAGTGCTCCCTGGAATAGGATGTAGCCGGTGTCGCGCGCGGGCACGCCCACGTCGATGATGTTAGCCATGATCACGGGAATAAAGAGCTCAAGCGCAGTCTCGACGGCGATGAACAGCACGCCAAGGATAAAATCGCGCTTGAATTCGCCGAGATAGGACATCAACAGTTTGAGATTACGCACCCGTATCATCATCTCCGTCAAACGTCATTCGCAAACGCATGTATTATTGCGCGACAGGCAACAGTGTCAAGTGATGCGAAATCGATTTCTTTAAGGCCAGCTCAGGCACCACGCTTGTACGGCTTATGTCTGCATTCAACGGAAATGATTACGAGCGTGACCTTTTTTCGCCCCGCCGCCAACACAAACCTTGACTCTACAATCGTTGTAGGGTTTTCACTACACTGGTACGTAAACAGACCAAGCCAGAAAGCCCCGCCCATGGAACACGACCTCACACGCGGCAATGTCCTTAAGACCATCGCGGTCTTTGCCCTGCCCTATATGCTCTCGTACTTTTTGCAGATGCTCTACGGCATGGCCGACCTGTACATGATGGGGCAGTTTAGCGGCGCCGCCGGCATCACCGCCGTGGGCAACGGCGCGCAGACGCTCTATATCATTACCGTGACGCTCGTGGGCCTGGCCATGGGAACGACGGTCATCGTCGGCCACGCCGTGGGTTCGCGCCGCTTCGACCGCGCCGAGACCGCCATCGGCAACACCATCACGCTCTTTATGGGTGTCTCGGTGGTGCTGGCCGCTATCTTGCTCGCACTGTGCCCGCAGATCGTGGCGCTCATTGGCACGCCGGCCGAGGCGGTCGAAGGCACCGCCGCCTACCTGCGCATTTGCTTTATGGGCATTCCGTTTATCGCCGCATACAACATTCTTTCGGCCATCTTTCGCGGGCTGGGCGATTCGCGCTCGCCCATGTACGTGATCGGCGTGGCATGTATCATCAACATCGCGCTTGATTTTCTGTTTATCGGCCACATGGGGCTCGGCCCCGTGGGCGCGGCGCTCGGCACGGTGACCGCGCAGACGGCGAGCGTGGCCCTCGCGCTCGTGTGGCTCAAGAGCCGTCGCACAAACATCCACGTTAAGCGCAGCGACCTGCGCCCCCAGCCCGAGGTGCTCGGCAGCATTCTTAAGATCGGCGTGCCCGTGGCCGTGCAGGACGGCTGCATCCAGGTGGCGTTTATGTTCATCACCGTCATCGCCAACCACCGCGGCCTGGTCGACGCCGCCGCCGTGGGCCTGGTCGAAAAGATGATCAGCTTTTTGTTTATCGTGCCGAGTTCTATGGGCGCTACCGTCAGCGCGCTCACGGCGCAAAACGCCGGCGCGGGCAAGGGCGACCGCGCGCGTCAGGTGCTCAAGGATGCCATGACGATCTCGGTGGTGTACGGCTGCCTGATCACGGTGCTGATGTGGCTGGTGGCGCCGGTTTTTATCGGCTTTTTTGCCAAGGACGCTGCAGTGGTCACGGCGGGTGCCGGCTATATGCGCAGCTATATTTTCGACGCAATCTTTGCCGGCATCCACATTTGCTTTAGTGGCTTTTTCGCCGCGTATGGCAAGAGCTACATCGGCTTTGCGCACAACGTGCTGGCCGTGGCGCTCATTCGCGTGCCGGGCGCGTGGCTGCTGTCGAACGCCTATTCCGACACGCTGTTCCCCATGGGCATCGCCTCGCCGTGCGGGTCGATTCTGTCGGCGGCCATCTGCGTGATTGCATTTACCGTGCTCAACCGCCGCGGAACTTTTGACAAGCTGATGGCGTAGCGGGGCAACGCAGGCCTAGCGCCTCTCCCCTGTTTTACCGAAAGGAGCGGTCCTGTGACCGACATGCCAAGCGAACACACCGAGGGCCTGCTCCGCATTGGCGAGGTGGCGCGCTTGCTCAATTTGAGCGTGGGCACACTGCGCCATTACGAACAGATGGGGCTATTGGAACCGGCATATGTCGATCCGACGAGTGGGTACCGCTACTACGGATCGCGGCAGCTCTCCACCCTCAACACCATCAGCCACCTGCGTGTTCTCAACTTGCCGCTCGCACAAATCCGCGAGTTTGTGACAACGCGCGATGTGAACCTCATGCAGCGGCAGCTGGCTCAGCAGCAGGAGCTCATCGAGCGCAAGCGCAGCGAGCTGGAGCGCGTGTCGCGCAAGATCGATAACCGACTTGCCCTGCTGCACGATGCCCTAAACACCGAGCTCGATACCATTTGCACAATCGATGCGCCCGAGCTTCACTGCGCCGTGCTGAGCGAACGCGTCAACCCTACCGACGCATATGCGCTGGAATGGCAGATTCGTCAGCTACAGAAGGGTCAGCACGAGACCTTTGTCTTTCTGGGCAACTTGGGCGTCGGGATCGCGCCCGAACGCCTTGCCGCCGGCGACTTTGATGGCTACGACGAGGTTTTTCTGCTGCTGGATGACACGGACGATTACCTGGGCGATGTCGAAGTACGTCCCGCCGCGCGGTGTCTGACGGTCAGCTTCCGCGGCACGCACGGTCAGGCGGCCCCGCGCTATGAGCGCTTACTCGATTACATGCACGAGCGCGACCTGTCCCCCGCCGGTCCCTCGCGCGAAATCGCCCTCATCGACGACATCATCAGCGACGATCCGGGAGCGTATGTGACGAGGATCGCGATACCGGTCCGCTAATCACTACCATTTATCGAGCAATTCCATCCATTTACCTTAATCCGAATTAGATTGTATTTTGTAGCAAATAAAATGACAGCATATTGCCCCCCATAGGCAGGAGACATTATGCCCAGAGTTCAATCACGTCGCTCGTTTCTTCTCGGCCTAGCCTCGATCATTGGCTTATCCGCGTCACGCCCAACAAGAGTATTCGCTGCCGACTCAAACTCATCCGTCGCTTTTACATCAGACCTAGCACAAGACTACGCGCTTTCCCTGTTGCCCATCGTCGACGGATCCGCGAACTTAGAGATCGAGCAAATCGTTCCCGTATGCCAACAAATCGGCCTTATCTGTGGCTATGAAATCAGTGTCACAAGGGAAGGAAGCCCTTACGGTTATTTAATACTTGACGCATCATATCCTGGGCTTCTGAAGGAGATAACCCTCGGCGATACCATTCTTCCGATTTCAGCTTCTCTATCAAACGCCATTTCAACTTATTCCGGCCAACAGGCCACAAACCCAACCGTACTAATTTCGTACAACGATATTGAATATGGAACTTTGGTGCCAGGAACTAGAGACTGTGTAACCAACTATAACAATATACGGTCTGTCCCGATTGTCACCGAAAAGGGTATAGCACCTCAAAGCAATAACCCAACTTCATGGGATGCAGTCATTATCAATGAAGATGACTTGATGTTGCATTTCCAAATAGACGATTTAAACGGAATACCGTTCCGAAGAGTCTCGGAATCATTAGTTGAAGCCCGCACTAATAAGTATGCATGCGTCGTTTCTGCCTTGTACGCTGTATCAATGCATTACGGTCTCACCAGTTCAAACGCTAATCAATTTAATCCCGATTATTATAAAGAAATATGGAACGTCACTGGCACAACAACGTATAAGACCAATGATCAGGGCGTCGAGTACGGAAGAACGATCATCCCAGATGGAATTGTTCCGTTTAAAAGTCTTGCCGCTCAAAAGGGTAGAGCACTTAATACTCAATTTTTCGGTTATCAGCCTCAATTCGCTCAGTACAGAGCAACTATCGATCAAGGGAATATCGGCTTGTATCATATGTGGATCAACAGCCGAAACAGTGAAGGATCCGTCGAGCTATCAGGTCATACAGTCACGGTAACTGGCTATTTTACTGGGCGTAATGGAAGCTCTGGCATCGAACTGCAGTGGCTCGAAGTATTCGACGGATGGAACACTTATCCCCGAGCGATTAACTATGCAACGCCCAATATGGTCAAATTGAACGGAACAGTCTTTTGGTAGACCGGATGGCACCATCAAAATGCTATGGCACCACGGCCTTTGCCCTGGTTACGATATTGGTGATTTTCGCTATGTTTGCATCCGTTTCTTCATGCACAGATAGAGCCCGCTATAGCGGAGGAGATGATTACCTTGTCTTTGGAGCCGGCAGCGTTCATTCTATTGAGGGAACGGAACTCGTAATCCAAACAGACAACAGTCCCCGCTACACCGACGCTGGAAAGCAAACCCGGATTACATTCCCCTCATCTGGCCGAATCAAAGACAAGCTTTCCCAAATCAAAGTTGGGACAAGAGTTTCCTACTCACGCTTTGACTCGGTAGACGCATCTGGATCATACGAGGGAAACGATATCGAAATTGAACAGGCAAACACTATAAGGAGATGTTGAGGAACTGAGCCTCTGCGCAGTTCCTCAACAAATCATTATGTCTCCGGGACCCTACCCGTCGCCAAAATCTGTTCAAGTGCCGCCTCGTCCAGTACGGGTACACCCAGCTGCTCGGCCTTGGTAAGCTTGGAGCCCGCTTTGGGGCCGGCGACCAGATAACTCGTCTTCTTTGACACACTGCCCGAAACCTTAGCGCCGAGCACCTTGAGCGCCGCACCCGCCTCGTCGCGCGTGCGGTTGACGAGCGTGCCGGTGAGCACGAAGGTCAGACCCGCAAGCGGCTGTGCGTCGGCAAGCTCGCCCGCCACGCCAGCGTCGGCTGCGGCCTGTGCATGCGCGGCGCCCAAGTCGACCTCGAGCGACAGGCCCGCCTGACGCAAGCGCTCCAGCACGGCGAGGTTCTCGGGCACGGCCAGGAACTGCTTGACGCTCGCCGCAATCTTGGGACCGATGCCCTCGCACTCGGCGATATCCTCTTCGCTCGCCAAGATGAGCTTGTCAATCGACAGGAATCGCTCGGCGATGACCTCGCCCACGCTTTTGCCCACGTGGCGGATGCCTAGGGCAAACAGCACGCGACCGAGTGGCTGGCTCTTGGACTTATTGAGCTCGGCGATGATTTTCTCGGCCGTCTTGAGGCCTACCGGAATGGGGTCGCCCTTCTTGACGCCCTTTTTGCTGTTGAAGCTGGCATAGGTGCGCCCCGTGTCCAAGCCGGCGATGTCGTCGACTGTGAGCTGGTAGAAGTCCGCGACATCGTGGATAAGGCCGGCGGCGATCATCTTGTCGACGATTTCGTCGCCCAGGCCGTCCACGTCCATGCAACCGCGGCTCACCCAGTGGAGCAGGCGCTCCTTGAGCTGTGCGGGGCAGTCGATGGACACGCAGCGGTAGGCCACCTCGCCGTCCTCGTGCACCACGGGGCTGCCGCACACGGGGCAGACCTCGGGCATGTGCCAGTCGACCGAATCGGCCGGGCGTTTGTCGAGCACCGGACCCACGACCTCGGGAATCACGTCGCCCGCCTTGTGCACGATGATGGTGTCGCCCTCGCGCACGTTTTTGCGGCGGATCTCGTCGATGTTGTGCAGCGTGGCGCGCGCGATGGTGGAGCCGGCGACCGTCACCGGGTCGAACTCAGCGACCGGCGTGAGCACACCGGTGCGGCCCACCTGGATGCGAATCTCGCGCAGGACGGTCTGCTTTTCCTCGGGCGGGAACTTAAAGGCGATGGCCCAACGCGGCGCACGGGCGGTAAAGCCCAGGTCGAGCTGCTGTTGGAAGCTGTCGACCTTTACGACCACGCCGTCGATGTCGTAGTCCAGGTCACCGCGATGCTCGAGGGCCTGGGCACAGAACTCGTGGACCTCGGCCGGCGTGGCGCAGCGTGCCACGTTGGGGTTGACGCTAAAGCCGGCACTGCGCAGCCAGTCGAGAAACTCACGCTGGCTGTGGACGTGCAGCGGATCGGTATCGGCGATGGCATAGATAAAGGTGGCCAGGTCGCGACGTGCCGTGACCTTGGGATCCTTCTGGCGCAACGATCCGGCGGCGGCGTTGCGCGGGTTGGCGAAGGGGTCGCGGCCCTCGGCATCGGCCTCGTCGTTCAGACGCACAAAGCTGCCCTTGGGCATGTAGACCTCGCCGCGCACTTCGATGGTACGCTCGCGGTCGGCGCCCATGTGGGCGAGCGCCGCCTCGGACAGGTGCATGGGCACATCCTTGATGGTACGCACGTTGAGCGACACGTCCTCGCCCGTGGTGCCGTCGCCGCGCGTGGCGGCGCGTACGAAGGTGCCGTTTTGGTAGGTAAGGGCCACGCCCAGGCCGTCGATCTTAAGCTCGCAGGTATAGGTGACGCTACCGGCACCGAGGGCATCCTCGGTGCGCTGGAGCCACGCGTCAAGTTCGTCCAGATCCATGGCATCGTCCATGGAATACATGCGTGCCATGTGCGTGACCGGCGTAAACTGCTCGCTCACGTATCCGCCCACGCGCTGGGTATAGCTGTCGGGCGTCACCAGGTCGGGATAGGCCGCCTCGATCTCCTGCAGCTCAACGAGCATTTTGTCGAAGGCGGCGTCCGTGATCTCGGGCGCGTCGAGCATGTAGTAGCGATAGGCGTGGTAATCGAGCTCGTGGCGCAGCTCGGCCGCGCGCGCGGAGGCCTGGGCATGGGCGGCGGCCGATGCAGCGGCATCCGCGCTCGCGGGCGTTTTGGTATCGATATCCACACCGTCACCAAACAGGCTCGATTGCTCCATAGCGGCACTCCTTCGCTCGATTTCAAACGGATACTAGAGTACCACCGGTCACAATGAGGCCGAACAGCCCTTTCAAACCGCACCGAATCGGCAGCCGCCAGACCGGAGTGGATCGCGCGATCAAACCATGCCCTTGCCGTTTCTACATGATCCGTTTTCCTCCGTCCCCAACGAATCAATAGGAAAAGAGGGACTGTCCCGCGTTGGCGGGACAGTCCCCTCTGGCTTCGATATGTGCAATACGGTTCGTTAGAAACCCTGGCCGTTGCCCTGACCCTGGCCCTGCTGGCCGAGCAGCTCCTCCAGGTACTGGCGCAGCTGCTCATCGGTAATACCGCCGTTGCCAGTGTCGGTTGCGCTGTCGTTCTGCTGCTGGTTCTGCAGCTCCTCGTCGGAGCCCAGCTCGACGGTGACCTTTTTCTCTTCCTTGCCGCGCACGAGCGTGATCTCGACCTTCTCGCCCACCTCGTGGCTGCGCAGCGCGATGATCAGGCCGTCGGCACTCGTGATCTCGTCGTCGCCCAGCTTGGTAATGACATCGCCCTCCTGGATGCCGGCCTTGGCGGCAGGACCATCCTCAACGACGCTCGCCACATACGCGCCGCTATCGGTGCTCAACTTGTTGGTGCGGGCGTTAAGCGCATTGACGCTCGAAAGCGTAGCGCCCATGTACGGATGCACCGGCGTCTTACCGTCGATGATCTGGTCGGCAATGTTCTTGGCGTAGTTAACCGGAATGGCAAAACCCACGCCCGAGCTGGAGCCCGAGTAGCTCTCGATAAGCGAGTTGATACCCACAAGCTCGCCATTGTCGTTGACGAGCGCGCCGCCGGAGTTGCCCGGATTGATGGCGGCATCGGTCTGGATCATGTTGGCATAGATGGTGTTGCCGCTGGTAGAGCTCATGGCCGTGGAGCGATACAGCGCCGAGACGATACCGGTGGAGACAGACTGTTCGTTGCCGAAGGGCGAGCCGATCGCCATGACCCACTCGCCCACGTTGAGCTTGGAGGAATCACCGATCTCAATCGGCGTGAGCTTGGAGGCGTCGGCGTCCTTGAGCTTGATGACGGCCAGGTCGCTCGAAGCGTCGTTGCCCACGAACTCGGCCTCGTAGGTGGTGCCGTCGTCCATGGTCACCACGTACTGGTCATAGCCATCGACCACGTGGTTGTTGGTGAGGATATGGCCCTCGGTATCGAGCACCACGCCCGAACCGACGCTGCCCGAGTTGTTCGACTCGTCGGCAGACTGCGAAAGCGAGCCATTCTGGCCGCCGCTCGACGTGGCGGTGATGGAAACGACGGAGGGCAGGGCCTTGGCAGAAACGGCCTCGGCCAACGTGGTGTCCTCGGAGTCGATCGTAATCTTTTGCGTCGACGAACCCGAAGCGCCCGCCGTCACGGCATTCTTGCCGCCACCGATATCGAGCGTACCGCTCATAATGAGCGCAATGACCAGCAGGGCGCCACAGGCGCAACCGGCGAGTGCCGTAATAAAGATCGGCAGCTTTTTGGTCTTGGTCTTGACCACCGTGTGCTTGTTTACAACCTGCTGACCGCCCAGCGGCTGGCCGGTCTGTGTGTCATAGGCCTGCACGTAGGGAATGTTGCTGCCGGCAGGCGTCGACTCCACCTGCACGCGCGGCTGCTGCTGAGTCTCGCTGGCATTGCCAACATCCTGGGGACGCTGGGAATCGTTCTCGCTCATAGCTGCGATCCTTTCGTCAAATAACCAAAGGCCCGCCAAACACGTGGCGGGCCATCATTGTTCACGTTGAGTTGTACCCCAATATGCGGGCGCAAGTGTATGAGAACGCAATCTTTTAGGAAGGCTTAAGTTCTACCGCAGGCCCAAAAGAGGTCCACACATGCGTCAAAACCGCCACAAAGGTGCCTGTCCCCTTTGTGGTGGAAATCTAGTCCTTAAACAGATAGCCCACGCCGCGGACGGTGGTGATGTGCGCCGCAATCTGCGGGCCCACCTTGGAGCGGATGCGTCGGATGTGCACGTCGACGGTACGCGTGCCGCCGCAGTACTCAAAGCCCCACACGCGGTGCAGCAGCACTTCGCGGCTGTAGGCGCGGTTGGGGTGCGTCGCCAAAAAGCTCAGCAGCGAGTACTCCATCAGCGTCAGGTCGATGGGCTCGTTATCGAGTGTCACCTGGTAGGTAGCCAGGTTGATCTCGAGGTTATCGATATTGAGCACATCGTCGGCGGTGACGGTCTCCTCCTCGCCCATCAGGCGCTGCGCGCGAGCCTTGAGCTCGTTGGGCGTCGCCGTGGGGCATACAAAGTCGGCATGCGCGTGATTGGGCAGGCGCAGGGTACCGAGCGCCTCGTCGTCGACGATCACCAGCATGGGAACGCCGCCGCGATCGTCGAGCCATTTGGCAATCTGATCGATGCGATCGCTGCGGATGCCATCGGAATCGAGGATCAGCAGGTCAAAGTCGTGCGCCGCAGTCGGCGAATCGGGGGTTGCCAGGCTCACCTCGACACCCAGGGTGGTCGTCAAGCTGCGGGCAAACTCGTGGAAGCGCGTCGTGCGCGCCATGAACAGGGCACTCTTTTCGGACATATCGGCCTCCAAAGAAATGAGCTCAATCGTACTGGAACAAGCCAGCGTGATTAGGAGTTCGCCAGGTAGTGCTTGATCTCCCACTCGGTGATCGTAGACTCAAACTTATGCCACTCGGCGCGCTTCTTTTTGAGGAAGAAGCTGTGGATGTGCTCGCCGAGGGCATCCTTCATAAACTGCGAGTCCTCAAACACGTCGAGTGCCTCTTTGAGCGAGCGCGGCAGCGGCGTGTAGCCGGCCTCGACCATCTGACGGTCGGTAAGCTTGAGCGTCTCGGCAGTTGCCTCGGGCGGGAGTTCCAGCTTGCGCTCGATACCGTCCAGACCGGCCGCTAACGTGACGGCGTTGACCAGGTACGGGTTGGCCATGGGGTCGGGGCTGCGCAGCTCGATGCGCGTGGACAGCTGCTTGCCGGGCTTGTAGACCGGGATGCGGACCATGCTCGCGCGGTTGCGCAGGCCCCACGTGGCGTACTGCGGCACGGAGTCGCCACCCGTGGTGATGCGCTTATACGAGTTGACCGTGGGGTTAGTGATAGCGCTGATCTCGCGCGCGTGCGCCAGGATGCCGGCCATGTAGTGCTTGGCGATATCGGAGAGGTGGTACTTCTCGTCGTCCTCGCCCCAAAAGACGTTGTTGCCGTCGTGGTCGAACAGCGACTGGCACAGGAACATAGCACTGCCATCCTCACCCGCCAACGGCTTGGGCATAAAGGAGGCGTGGCAACCGCTCTCGTAGGCCTGCTGCTTAATGATGAGCTTGGCCGTGGTGATGGCGTCGGACATGCTCAGGGCCTCGGCATGGCGCAGGCTCATACCGTGCTGCGAGCGACCGGCAGCGTGGAAGGTGTACTCCACGGGCACGGACATCTTCTCGAGCGTGAGGACCGTGTTGCGACGCAGGTCGCGAGCGGCATCGCTCACCGAAAGATCGAAGTAGCCCACGTTGTCGAGCGGCTCGGGGGTGTGCTCGTCGGGGAAGTAGTAATACTCCAGCTCGGCACCCACATTGAGCAGGTAGCCGGCCTTCTCGGCCTTGCGGAACATGCGGCGCAGGGCATCGCGCGGATCGCCGGCAAACGGCTTGCGATCGGGAGTGCACACGTCGCAGAACACGCGGGCGACGCCGTTGTGGCTCGGGCGCCACGGCAGGATCTGGAAGGTCGAAGCATCGGGGAACGCCAGCATGTCGGCTTCCTCGGGCGTGGCAAAGCCCTCGATAGCGGAGCCGTCAAAGCCAATACCCTCCTCAAAAGCGACCTCGAGGTCCTCGGGGCTAATGGCAAAGTTCTTGAGGCGGCCGAGAATGTCGACAAACCACAGACGCACAAAGCGGATATCACGCTGCTCTACGGAGCGGAGTACGTAATCGATGTTCTGCTGGTTCATGTCGCTCCCCTTTCTTTCGGGCGGGTTTCGACTGGTCTATATCGCAGATACTATCGCAGAAAAATGTTTCCGCAGGGTTAAAGCGTATCAAGCGCTCAAAAAACGTGTGCGAACAGGCGGGTGCCAAGCACGAACAGACCGACTCGGACGGGCGACTAGCGCAAGGTCGATGCGCGGTGTTCGATGTGGCCGGGGATCTCGATGCGCTTGGGGGCGAGCTTTGCGGCATCGCCTACCGTAGTGGTAACGACGTCGATGCGCTCGGACAGACGCTCGACTACGCGCTCGGCGATGGTAAGGGTATCCTGCGCGGCCGTGGTCACGCCGCCAAAGAGCACGTGGTTCCAGGGGTAATCGTCAAATGTCGCGATCTTGAGCCCAGCCGGCAACGAGGGCCCCAGCTGTGCTAGCGCCTCGGTCAGACGCAGGAAAACCAGGCCGTTAACGGCGATAAGGCCGAGCTTTTTGCCTGCATAGCCGCGGATGGTCTCATCCAAGCAGCCGACGCCCGTGGTACCGCCATCGGCCAAGGTGATAACCTCGCCGGCAAGGCCGCGGTGCGAAAGCTCGTCGACAAAGGCCTCGGCGCGCTCGCGATGGACGGGGCTGTCGTCGCTTGCCTCGATGAGCAGGCACAGGCGCTCGCTGGGGCCCTCCCCCGGCCAGGGCCACCCAAGCCGTCTACCAAGCCGGCGACCAGCTCGCGGTTGTTGGACGTCACCAAGTCGATGCCGCCGTCGGCAACATCGCGGTCGAGCAGTACAACGGGCAGTCGTCCCGCTGCCGCGGCGATCGCCTCGTCGTTGCCTCCGCAGGTATTGACGACCAGGCCGTCCACGCCGGCATCGATAAGTCTGGTGAGCGACTCTGCCTCCTTGGCGGGGTCGTTGCCGCTAATGGCCGTCATAAGCGAGCAGCCGCGCGCGGCGGCACTGGCGGAAAGCCCTTCGAGCATTGCGCTCGAGAACGGGTTGGCGATGTCGGCCAGAATCACGCCGATGAGGTTGGTGCGTGAGCTGCGTAGATTGCGTGCGGCGGCACGTGGGCGATAGCCAGTGCGCTCGATAACCGCCGCGATGCGAGCGCGGGTTTCCTCGGTCATCTGCCCGGGGCGGTTATTGAGATAGCGCGAGACCGTGGCCGGACTCACGCCCGCCTCGACGGCAATGTCCCTGATTCTCATCTGCGCCATAGCGCACCCCGTTTCCCAATGTCGGCAGTCTGAGCCATTTTAGGCATTTTTTAACATTCTCGGTTGCAAAACGCTGTAGGTGAGCGGCATCGTTTTTGCGCCTCGAGCAGATGCGATGATGGACTAGACTGACGAGTCTTTAGGCAGCTCAAAGTAGTCGGGATGCAAGGCGATAACCGGACCTTGCTCTTCGGGCATCAGGTGCAGGTGTGTCTCTGGCAGATAGCTCGCCGCGTCGGTATCGCCCCTCTTAATGGCCTCGAGAATCCGGCGATGCTGCCGACGAATCGGCTCCCAATCCAAATCCTGCGACACCATACGCAACCAGTTGTATCGCTCAAAATGCGTGTTGACGCTCTTCATCCAATCCCACAGCATGTGACGACCGGCAATCACGAAACACGTCTCATGGAACAGGTTGTCCAGATCAAAAAAGCGACGCGTCTCGCTATGGTCGAGCGACTCGGACTCGGCAAGAATCTGCTCGAGCCGATGCTTTTGCTCGGACGTGGCGGCCGAGCAGCATTTAATGAGTACGCTTCGCTCGAGTTTCTCGCGCAAGAAACAGGCGTTCTCGGCGCGCTCCATGCTGATCTTAGAGACGTAGGTGCCGCTTTTGGGACGCGTTTCCACCAGCTCCTGCTCACGCAGGCGCACAAAGGATTCGCGAATGGGCGTGCGCCCGATTCCCGTCTCCTTTTCCAGACCAATCGCCGAAAGGCGCGTGCCGGGTTTGAGCTCGGCATAGATGATCTTGGAGCGCAATGCGTTGTATGCCTGGTCTTGCAGGCTCTGATTATGCTGGTGTTGTTCCATAAAGCCCTCGGATGAAGCTCACGGTTTGTCGAATTTCACCACGTAATACTATCGCATCGACACGCCCCGGCTCCCAATCAGTCTTTTTGGGACGGGGCTCTTTTAGCTACCCTGGCCCGAAGATCGGCCCCCTTGTCACAAAAGTGGCCCATCTACTACGTTAACACGGATAGCCTCGGCCATACCGAAAACTGTGAAAACAAAACCGCAGGTAGACAGCTTGTCGATTTTCGAAAAAGCCGACTATGGTTGACCCCTGCGGCTTAAACGTAGTAGATAGGCCCTTTTCGTGGCGCAGCACTACTGCACCCCAAATTGGTACCTCGAGCCTGTTGTAAGTTGCTGTGAAATACGGACGGTTGATAATCAAGGCGCGCTATACGGCTTGCTATATCTCACTATACTTTGCTGTACGTCGCTATACTTTGCTATAACTTGACAATAATCGGCCCGTTACCATCCGGGATATAACGGACCCCAAGCCAACGCTGGCTTGGAGTCCGTCTTGTACCATGGCTCTTTTTGACTATGAGCGCTCGTATTTCGTGGCCCGCCCGGTTCCCTGCCTTACGATTGCATTCCGTTCAAGCAGAGACTCGAGTGCCGCCAACGTCCGCATGCGGCTCAGCCCCGTCTGTTTTTCAATCTCGCTTCGCGACATAATTCGACCGCCCGACAAGGCTTTGAGAACCTGGACCTCTTCCTCGGACCCTTCAAGGGCATCGGTAACGGGCAATGTGACGGCCACCATGCCGCCGCGAACATCAAAAATTGGTTGATTGATCGAATCGCGATAGGCACGTCTAATGCGCGCGATTCCCGTACCAAATTTCTCGATGTAATCCAGCTTTAAGAAGGCCTCTGCAACGATGGGGTTTCTGAGCACGGATATCTGCCCATACAGGTATTGTTCCGTCGTCAAACCGGCGGGCAGCGATCCAGGAGAGGTCACAACGACGCGATCATCGTACAGGGCAATTTGAACGTTCGCTCGAACGTCCCACGTCCGATGCACCAAAGCATTTGCGACAGCTTCGCGAAACGCCTCGAGAGGAATTCGATCGGTTTGGACGCGCTCCATCCCTTCGATACGCTCATAACGGTAGTAGCGTGCAAACATAGCTACCGCCCTGTCCACCTGCTCAATTGCGGATACATTTGTCGCCGCTTCGCGATCCAAGATCACATCCTCGGTATCACCAAAACGGACGCAATCGATGCCCGGAAAATCATTCTTATCCGCCAAAATCGCCGCAGCGTTGGTATAGCCGTCCTTGCCGAGCAAGCGAAGCGTGCGCATAATATCCGACGTTAGTTCAGAAATGCCGAGATGTTCAACACACTTATGCTCGAGCGTGTGAAAACTCAAGTCCTGGCGAGCCGACGTGAGCGCGTCGAACGTTACGTTGCTGCCTTCGAGCGTCAGCCTGCCATACTCAAACCGGTCGACCTCCACTGTTGCCGAATCGTTTCGCCTGTAGGCCTTTCCCTTGCTTCGATAGGGTTTGTCCTGGCCCTCATAAACCGTAAGGATTACGGTCCCGTGTTTCTCATCGGGCTCGAGCGTGTAACGGGGAGCGGGGTCCAAGCTGTCATTAATCATGTTCTCGATGCGGAGACACTCTGCGACCGGATCCGCAAGGCCGACAGCCACGCCCTCGTCATCAACGCCAAACTCAATCTTGCCCGTCCCGTAGTTTGCATAGGCACTCACCGTTTTAAGAAACGTCGGCGTAACGCTTTCCTTATATTCGACTGTAGGGCTCTCTCTAACAACCATATGCACAACCTCTTCGTTTCGTACTATTCATGACCGTATTATAAGACGAAAACCGTTTGCGTACTGATTTATCCAAGACGTAAACGGTTTTCGTCTTGATTTGCGTACGGAATTAAGACGCATAATTTCGCTTTCGTATGGCTCAGTATCGGACGCAGACTGTTTTCGCCTGTCAATACATCTGCAATCCAAACGAAACGAGCCCCGAGCTCGCATGAACTCGGAGCTCTTTGTGCCGCACATCTATGAGAGGAGCAATTCGATGCGTACGGGCGCTACTCCATGAAGCCGCCCTGGGATGGCGGCAACCTCGTCGAGGAGACCATCCGCACTCACCGTGGCGTGGCCGACGCCATCGCCACGCGCAACCCCACCGTAGCGCACGACGCGATGTATTTGCATCTGGTGTACAACCGCAACATGATTGCGGAAGTCGCACAGACAAAAGGCATTTAAGGCTCGACAATGATCTTTCTTTGATAAAACGCAAGCGGCGGCCGTCCCAAAACGGGGCGGCCGCCGTGTTTTGCTATCGACTGGCGCAATGGAATCAGGTTTACATGCATCAACTTGGTGCAAACTAACCTGACTCCCATGCACCAAGGGAGCGACTAGAGCTCGCAGGCAACCTTGTAGCCATCGCCAATGGCGTCGCGGATATTGCCGCACTTGTTGGCGTCGCCCAGCACGTGGACAGCAACGCCAGCGGCGGCAAGGTCGTCGGCCAACTTGGTGTTGGGACGATAGCCCATGGCAAGCACCAGCGTATCGGCATCGGCGATGGTGTGGACCTCGCCATCCTTCTCGTAGCTGATAGTGTCCTCGGTAATCTCGGTCACCTTGGCCTCGGTCAGCACGTGAACGCCCTTGGAGAGCATGCGCGTGATGAGAACCGCGCGACCGGCACCACCCTCGTTGGCGGCGAGCGTCTTGGTCATCTCGATAACAGTGACATCACGGTTGGCCGGCGACAGGTCGTTGACCAGCGGGGCCAGGTAATCTGCCGTCTCGCAACCGACGGTGCCGCCGCCCACGATGACGATCTTCTTACCCGGGAAAGCCTTGCCGCCCAGCAGGTCGTCGGCCGTCATAACCTGCTTAAAGCCCTGCATGAAGGCCGGAGCGATGGGCTCGGCGCCATAAGCCAGGACAACCTCGTAACCCGCGTAGTCGCGCTGAATGTCCTCGGCAGTAAGCTCGGTGCCAAATATGCACTTCACGCCCGCCTCGGCCAGGCGGCGATACTGGTACTTGATCACGCGGGTGAGCTCCTGCTTTGCCGGCGGCACGGCCGCGATGCGCATCTCGCCACCCGGTTCGTCCTGTTTATCCACGAGCACCACGTTATGACCGCGCTTGGCGGCAATGTAGGCTGCCTCCATACCCGCAGGACCAGCACCCACAACGAGTACGTTCTTGGCCTCGGCGGCAGGCTCGTAGCCAGCCTCGTCGCGCTCCACGTCCGGGTTGACGGTGCAGGAGATGCGCTTGCCGAACATGATGCCGTTCAGGCAGCGCAGGCAACCGATGCAGGGGCGGATGTCGTCGGCGTTGCCGGCAGCAGCCTTGTTGCAGAACTCGGCATCGCACAGATTGGCGCGGCCCATCATGCAGATATCGGCAGCACCGTCCTCGATCAGCTCCTCGGCAATCCATGCCTCGTTGATGCGGCCGACCGTGGCGACGGGAATGTTCACATGCTTCTTGATCTCACGCGAGCAGGCGGCATGCGAGGCCTGCTGCGTACCGGCGGCGGGAATCGCGGAGCCGCGCTTGATGGTAGTACCGCCCGACACGTGGATCATGTCGACGCCGGCTTTCTCCAGGCGACGCGAGACGTAGATCATGTCGTTGAGGGTCAGGCCGCCATCGGTGTACTCATCGCCCGAGATACGGACGTCGATGATGAAGTCCTTGCCGCAGCGCTCGCGAATCTCGGCGATGACCTCGAGCAAGAAGCGCATGCGGGCGTCGAGCGAGCCGCCGTACTCGTCGGTGCGTTTGTTATAGAGCGGAGTCAAAAAGCCGCCGAGCATACCGTGGGCGTGCGCCGCATGGACCTCGACGCCATCGACACCGGCCTTCTGCATACGCACGGCAGCGTCGCCAAACTGATGCGTGAGCTCGTGAATCTCATCGACCGTGATGGGGCGCGGCGCCTCGCGGGCATAGGACGGGCCCACAAAGGACGGAGCGATCAGGCGCGGCGTGCCCGGAATGTTAAAGGCCATGTAGGCGGGGTGGAAGAGCTGCGGCATGATCTTGCAGCCGTACTCGTGGACGGCTGCGGCGAGCTTTTCCCAGCCGGGGATAAACGTGTCGTCGTAGCAGCACATGTCACCCGGCAGATAGGTATAGGTGGGCTCGACCGTCACGACCTCGGTAATGATGAGGCCCACGCCGCCCTTGGCGCGGGCACGGTAATGATCGACCAAGTCGTCGGTCACATAGCCGTGATCGGCCAGGTTGGTGGACACCGGCGGCATAAAGACGCGGTTCTTGACCTCGGTCGTACCGACCTTGATCGGGCTAAAGAGCATCGGGTAGGCAGATGACTCCATACAGGCTTCCTTTCGTTTGAGCCGCTCGGCGGCAGTTGCTAACGTACCTATCGTATCAGTATCCGCCGCATTCGCACTCGCTCGCACTCCCCACCTTCAATCCCGACCCTCACAAAAAAGTTGCGGTGGAATACGGAGTAGATAAGACTTTTGACAGGCAAAACAGTCCGTATTCCACCGCAACTGATGGGCGGAGTGGAATTGAGGGCTCAGATAGTCAGTCATGCCCTCATCCGCCACTCCCTCACCTACAGTGCGCCGTCCAGCATAAGGTTCACCTTGAGCACGTTGACCGTGGGCTCGCCGAAGACGCCGAGGAAACGGCCCTTGGTGCACTGGGCGATGATCTCGCGCACCTCGCCTTCGCTCTTGCCCGTGGCCTTCGCCAGGCGCGGGACCTGGTACTCGGCGGCATCGGGGGAGATCTCCGGGTCGAGGCCTGAGCCGGAACGCGTCACCAGGTCGACGGGCACAGCGTCCATATCGGCATCGGGGTTGGAGGCGCGAATCTTCTCGACGCGCGCGTCCACAAGCTGCCGGTACTCCTCACTCGCCGGGGACAAATTGGACGGGGTGCCGTAGGCCATGAGCCCACCGTCCTCCCCCTCGACGATAGTCACGTTCTGGATGCGGCCCCACATGTGGTCCTCATCCTCGAAGTTCTGGCCGATCAGCTCGGAGCCCACGATCTTGTCGTCGACCGTAATGAGCGATCCGTTCGCCTGGTACGGGAACGCAACCTGGGCGATGCCGGTCACGACGAGCGTATAGCCCAGGCCGCAGACAACGGTAAACAGCGCGAACACGCCCAGTGCGCGCGATGCAACACCTTTGAACATACAAACCTCCACTTACATAATGCCGCAGAACGCGAGCAGCATGTCGATGAGCTTGATGAATACGAACGGGGCAACGATGCCGCCCAGACCCCACACGAGCAGGTTGTGGGTCAGCAGCTGTCCGGACGGGACCTCGCGGTACTTAACGCCCTTCAGCGCGGCCGGGATCAGCGCGACGATAACGAGCGCGTTATAGATGATGGCCGAAAGAACCGCGGACAGCGGGCTTGCCAGACCAAGGATGTTGAGCGCGCCAAGGCCCGGGTAGATCGGCGAGAACAGGGCCGGGATGATAGCGAAGTACTTCGCCATGTCGTTGGCCACCGAGAAGGTCGTGAGCGAACCGCGGGTCATGAGCAGCTGCTTGCCGATACGCACGACCTCGATGAGCTTGGTGGGGCTGGAGTCGAGGTCGACCATGTTGCCGGCCTCCTTGGCAGCCTGGGTGCCCGTGTTCATGGCCACGGCGACGTCGGCCTGGGCCAGAGCGGGCGCGTCGTTGGTGCCGTCACCGGTCATGGCGACCAGGTGCCCCTCACGCTGGAACTCGCGGATCTTCTCGAGCTTGCCTTCAGGGGTGGCCTCGGCCAGGAAGTCGTCAACGCCGGCCTCGGCGGCGATTGCCGCGGCGGTGAGCGGGTTGTCGCCCGTCACCATGATGGTCTTGATGCCCATCTTGCGCAGGTCGGCGAACTTCTCCTTAACGCCGGACTTGATGATGTCCTTGAGGTACACAACGCCCAGCACGCGACAGTTCTTGGTCACGACCAGCGGGGTGCCGCCGGCCTTGGCGATGCGCTCGACGGCCTCGTCGCACTCCTGGGAGAACACGCCGCCAGCTGCCTCCACATAGGTGCGCACGGAATCGGCAGCGCCCTTGCGGATCTCATTGCCCTCGTAGTTCACACCGGACATGCGCGTTGCCGCGGTGAAGGGGATGAACTCCATACCCTTATCCTCGAGCGTGCGACCGCGCAGACCGAACTGCTCCTTGGCGAGCACGACGATGGAACGACCCTCGGGGGTCTCGTCGGCCAGCGAGGAAAGCTGGGCGGCATCGGCCAGCTCCGCGGGATCGACGCCATCGACCGGGATGAACTCGGCGGCTTGGCGGTTACCCAGGGTGATGGTGCCGGTCTTGTCGAGCATGAGGATGTCGACGTCGCCGGCGGCCTCGATGGCGCGGCCGGACATGGCCAGCACGTTGGCCTCGTTCAGACGGCTCATGCCGGCGATGCCGATGGCGGACAGAAGGGCGCCGATGGTAGTGGGAGCCAGGCACACGAGCAGTGCCACGAGCGTGGTCACGGCCGTGGGGTTGACCATGTCGTTAAGACCGGCCGAGAAGCAGGAGTAACAATACAGGGCCAGCGTGACCAGGATAAAGACGATGGAGAGGGCCACCAGGAAGATCTCCAGAGCGATCTCGTTAGGGGTCTTCTTGCGCGCGGCACCCTCGACCATCGCGATCATCTTGTCCAGGAAGCTCTGGCCGGGCTCACTGGAGATCTTGACGATGATCCAATCGGACAGCACCGCGGTACCGCCGGTAACGGCAGAGCGGTCGCCGCCGGCCTCGCGGACCACGGGGGCGGACTCACCGGTGATGGCGGACTCGTCAACGGAGGCAGCGCCCTCGATGACGTCGCCATCGCCGGGAATCTGCTCGCCGGCGCGTACGATCACCAGGTCGCCGCGCGTAAGCTCGGTGCCGGGAACGACGGTGAAGTGTTCCTTGTCCTTAACGGACTCGATGCGATGGGCCTCGACATCCTTCTTGGCCGCACGCAGGGAATCGGCCTGAGCCTTACCGCGGCCCTCGGCAAGCGCCTCGGCGAAGTTCGAGAACAGGTCGGTGAGCCACAGGATGACCGCGATGGCGACCACATAGTAGGTGGGCACACCCGCGTCCTGCACACCGAAGATGGAAGCGACGGCCAGGACGGAGGTCATGACGGCGGAAAGCCACACCAGGAACATGACCGGGTTTTGAATCTGGACGCGAGGATCCAGTTTGGCAAACGAGTCGCGGACCGCGCGGCCCATCATGTCTTTTTGCATAGCCATAAATCTGCGCCCTCCTTTACGCAATCATCTGGAAGAACTCGGCAACGGGGCCAAGCGCCAGAGCCGGGAAGAAACTCAGGGCACCGATCAGCAGAACGATGAACACGAGCAGGAATACGAACATGCCGTTGGTGGTAGACAGGGTACCGGCGCTCTCGGCGACCTTACCCTTCTTGGCCAGCGAGCCGGCGATAGCCAGCGTACCGATGATGGGCATGAAGCGGGCGAACAGCATCTCGAGGCCGAGCATGACGTTGATCCAGGGAATGTTGCAGTTCATGCCTGCAAACGCCGATCCGTTGTTGCCGCCGCATGAGGTGAAGGCATACAGCGCCTCGGAGAAGCCGTGCGCGCCACCATTGTTGAGCTGGTCGGCAAGACCGGGCACCATGCAGGCGATGGCCGAGCACACCAGAATGGCAAACGGAGTTGCCAAGCACAGGACAACTGCCCAGCGCATCTCGCCCGGCTCGATCTTCTTGCCCAGGAACTCAGGCGTGCGTCCGACCATGAGGCCGGCGATGAACACTGTGAGGATGGCGAAGCCGATCATGCCGTACAGGCCGCAGCCCACGCCGCCGAAGACGACCTCGCCCAGAGCAATCTGGAGCATCTGGATAAAACCGCCCAGCGGAGTGTAGGAGTCGTGCATGGAGTTAACCGAGCCGTTGGAAGCAGCCGTCGTGAAAGCGGACCAGGTAGAAGAGGAGGCGATACCGAAACGGCTCTCCTTGCCCTCCATGTTGCCGCCGGCCTGGCCGTCGGTCATCTCGATATTGACCGCTCCGCCATCGGCCAGCTGCGGGGTGCCCGCATGCTCGTTGACGGCAATGATGCCGGTGAAGATCACCAGCAGGATGAACATGGCGGCAAAGATGGCCTTGCCCTGCTTGGTGTTCTTGACGCCGATACCGAAGGTGAAGCAGCAGGCGGCCGGGATCAGCAGCAGGCTGGTCATCTCGATGATGTTGGTGAAGGCACTGGGGTTCTCATACGGATGAGCGGAGTTCACGCCGAAGAAGCCGCCGCCGTTGGTGCCGGACTGCTTGATGGCGACCTGAGGAGCCGCGGGACCCTGGGGCAGGAACTGCTCGGTGACCACGCGCGCGCCCTCGACAACCTTGCCGTCGACCTTGACCGTGTCGCCCTCGATCTGGGCGCCGTCGATGACGCTCCAGCCGCCGTCTGCATTAGGCTGGACAGCGACGGGCTCTACGAGCTCGGCCTTCTGAGCCGGCTGGAAGTTGGAGATGACGCCACCGGCAGCCAGGCAGATGCCGAACACGAGGTTCAGCGGGATGAGCACATACAGGACGGTGCGGGTGAGGTCGACCCAGAAGGAACCCAGACCCTGCTCCTTGACCTGACGGAAACCGCGGATGAGCGCGAACATGACCGCGATACCGGTGCCAGCGGACAAGAAGTTTTGCACGGTGAGGCCCATGAACTGCACAAGATAGGACAGGGTGGTCTCACCGGAATAGGACTGCCAGTTGGTGTTGGTTATGAAGGAAACAGCCGTATTGAACGACAGGTCCCATGACACACCCGGCAGGTGCTGGGGATTGCCTGGCAAGAAGGACTGAAGCGCTTGGAGTGCCACTAGAGCCACGAGGCCGATCCCCGAAAAGACCAGCACGCTCGCCAGATAGCGCCTACACCCCATCTGCTCTGCCGCGTCGATGCGAAGCAGACGATAGACGCCGCGCTCCACAGGAGCAATCACAGGCGACAGGAACGTATGCTCACCATCCATGATATGGGCCATGAACCGACCGAGCGGAACGGCCAGGACGACGAGCACGGCAAAGTACAAGATGTACTGAATCGCAGCGTCCATAGTTTACGAATCACTCCTCATCAGAATGTAGATGTAATAGATAAGAAGTCCAATGCAGACGACTCCGATGATGGGAATGAGGATGTTCATTTACCGCCCCTTTCACGCACGGCCCGATGTCTCGGACGCCTGCTCTCGCAAGCGTCTGGGGACAGTAAACGCTTCTAGGGATTAAAGAGGCGTGAGGGCCGGGGCTCACGACCTTAAGATGCCGTAAAGATGCAGGTAGAAAGCACTATTGCTGCTGCAGTGCGCCTATACTCGACCTCGCGAGCATACAGCGGCGTCCTCACCGCGTATGCACGCATGGACAACGCTTCAGAAAGGCTACGCTATGCAGCGCGACGCATCGGACACTCGCGTCAATCCAGACCTCATCCTCAAGGCAATTGAGAAAGACGAGGTCGCCGATGACGCTCGAACCAGCCGGGGACACCTCAAGATTTTCTTTGGCTACGCTGCTGGCACAGGCAAAACTTATGCGATGCTTCAAGCCGCCCACGCCGCCAAGCGGCGAGGTGTCGACGTCGTCGCGGGATACATCGAGCCGCACGAACGTCCGGCAACTGCCCATCTTGCACAAGGGCTTGAGAACGTGCCCTATAAACTCATCGAGTACAACGGCATTACGCTCAACGAGTTCGATCTAGATGCGGCTATCGAACGCGCCCCTCAGCTCATCCTCGTCGACGAGCTCGCCCATACGAATGCACCGGGGTCTCGCCACGACAAACGCTATCAAGACGTCGAGGAACTTCTACATGCGGGCATCGACGTCTATACGACCGTGAACGTTCAGCATATCGAGAGCCTAAACGACATGGTTGCATCCATCACCGGCGTTGTCGTGAGCGAACGAATCCCCGACCGTATCTTCGATGATGCCGACCAGGTCGAGCTCGTCGACATAGAGCCCGAAGACCTACTTGAGCGCCTTCGCGCCGGCCTCGTCTACCGTCCCGCACAAGCCGACCGAGCGCAACAGCATTTTTTTACCGTCGAGAACCTCACCGCACTCCGAGAAATCGCGCTGCGCCGCTGCGCCGATCGCACCGGCCGCCTCACAGACGCCGCACGCGTGCTGGGAAACCGTGACTACTACACCAGGGAGCGTATCTTAGTCTGCGTCTCCCCGGCGCCGACCAATCCCCGCATCGTCCGTGCCGCCGCACGCATGGCGAAAGCGTTTCGCAGCGAGCTCGTCGCCCTGTTCGTAGAGAGCCCGCGCACGCAAGCCATGAGCGATGATGAGCGCGCCAAGCTTGCAGCCAATATCGCCCTAGCCGAGCAGCTCGGAGCGCATATGGAAACCGTCTATGGCGACGACGTCGCGTTTCAGATCTCCGAGTTCGCGCGCCTGTCGGGTATTTCGAAGATCGTCATGGGGCGCACGGGCGAGCACAGCAGCGTCCGTCAGGCTCTCTTCGGCCGCAAATCTCTCGTAGAACAGCTCATAACATTCGCCCCGAACCTCGACATTTACATCATTCCAGACCAGTCGACTCCGCCCTCCCGGCCCAAAGGACGCCGCCGTGCGCTCGCCCCGCAGCCGCCCAGCAGCCGAGACGTGCTTCGCACGCTGGCCCTCTCTCTTGTCGCCACGGCGATCGGCACGGCTTTCCGCCATCTGGGATTTGCCGATTCCAGCATCATATCCCTCTATATCCTCACGGCCCTGCTGACCGCCGTCACCACGACGGGGCGTATCTGCACGATCGTATCGAGCGTGCTCTCTGTAGTGCTTTACAACTTCTGCTTCGTCACGCCTCTGTTTTCGCTCGCCAGCTATGACCGAAGCTATCTGGTCACGTTCGGCATCATGTTCGCTACCGCTATGGTCGCCGGCGAGTTAACTGTGCGCATCGCCGACAACGCACGTACCTCCGCCGAGAACGCATTCAAAACGCGCGTACTCCTCGAAACGAACCAGCTCTTGCAGCAAGCCCATAGCGCGGAGGAGTGCGCCCGCGTCGCCATGAACCAACTCATCAAACTGCTAAAACTCGACGTGGTCTTCTACACCGCCGAACACGGCACGCTCGGCAAGACGCTCTATGAGTCCGCTGGCACCGAAAACCGATCCGCGTCGCTGTTCACCGACTACGAGCGCGCCGTTGCAACCTGGACCTACACCAACAACAAGCGCGCAGGCGCAAGCACGCGGACCCTGCCTGAGGCGCGCTGTCTCTACCTCGCGGTTCGCACCGGCGACAAGGTATTCGGTGTCATCGGCATCGACCTGGAGGGGCGCGAGATCGAAGCCTTCGAGCATTCGATCGTCCTATCTATCGTGGGTGAATGCGCCTTGGCGCTCGAAAGCGACCGGGCGGCGCAAGAGCGCGAAGAGGCTGCGGTCTTGGCGAAAAACGAGCAGCTGCGCGCCAACCTTTTGCGCTCCATCGGCCACGATTTGAGGACACCCCTCACGGCTATATCCGGATCTGCGGCAATCCTTCGGAAGAGCGACGAGAAGCTCAGCCTCGAACAACGCTGCGATCTTGCCGATGCCATCTACGACGACTCCCTCTGGCTTATCGATACCGTGGAGAACCTCCTCGCCATCACACGCGTCGAGGACGGCACCATTCGCCTCAACTTAACATCCGAGCTTATCGACGAGGTCATCGAGGCCGCCCTCAGCCATGTCGCCCAAGCATCGCATGGACGCGCCGTCACCATCGAGCACACTGACGACATCCTGCTGGTACGCATCGACGTCCATCTCATCATGCAGGTGCTTACGAATCTCATCATGAACGCCTTCAAATACACGCCCGAGGACTCGACTGTCACCATCAGCGCACGTCGCGAGGGTGCGTTCGTCGTGGTGGACGTCGCAGACGATGGGCCGGGTGTGGCAGACTGCGACAAGCCTCATATCTTTGAGCGCTTCTTCACCTCAAGCGATACGCGGCCCGTGGATTCACGCCGAAGCATCGGCCTTGGGCTGTCGCTCTGCCGCTCCATCGTGGAGGCGCATGGCGGCGTCATCGAGGTTCGCGACAACCACCCCCATGGGGCCGTCTTCCGTTTTACCCTGCCCGCCGAGGAGATCGAGATTCATGAATAATGCCGCTAAGCCACGCATCCTCCTGGTCGAAGATGACCTGACCGTTCAAAACCTCGTTTCGACCGCGCTTGACCTCCACGGCTATGTCGTGAGCAAGGTTTGCAACGGCCAGGCCGCCATCATGGATGCGGTGTCGCACGGCCCCAGCCTCATCATGCTCGACCTCGGCCTTCCCGACATTGACGGTATCGAGGTCATCACGAAGATCCGAAGCTGGTCGGCAGTCCCCATTATCGTCATTTCGGCGCGCACCGAAGATTCCGACAAGATTGCAGCACTTGACGCAGGGGCAGACGACTACCTCACCAAGCCCTTTTCTGTGGATGAGTTGCTCGCGCGCGTCCGTGCGAATTTGAGGCGCTCCTCGATGGCGTCGAGCGAGTCGACAGAAGCGAGCACGTTCGACAACGGTCCGCTGCATATCGACTACGCCGCGGGATACGCAACGAAAGACGGACGCGAGCTCTCGCTCACCCCAACCGAGTACAAATTGCTCGTCCTTCTGGCGAAAAACGTCGACAAGGTGCTCACCCACACCTTCATCACCCGCGAGATATGGGGCACGAGCTGGGACAGCGATCTGGCGAGCCTGCGCGTGTTCATGCGCACCCTGCGCAAGAAGATCGAGGCAGACCCCTCTCACCCCAAGATGATTCAGACGCACATGGGTGTCGGGTACCGCATGCAGCGTCTCTAGCCCACCCCACAAAAAAGTTGCGGTGGAATACGGAGTAGATGAGGCCTTTGACAGCCAAAACAGTCCGTATTTCACCGCAACTGATGGGTGGGATGGAGTTAGAGGCCCAGGTAGTTGGTCATGCCTTCGACGGCGAGCTTAGCGCCTGCCACGGCATGAACCACGGTGAGCGGGCCGTTGACCACATAGTTAGCGATACCCCAAAAATACTCTTCAACTCGCCGCGCTCGCGTCCAAATGCACAAAGCGCCCCGCGAACGGATACTCGCGAGGCGCCTGGATGCCTGGACCTTATTTGATACCGCGACCCAAGTCTTCGGCGATCTTGTCTACGCCCTTAAGCGCGGCGCAGGTTTTTTTGTTAGAACAATGCCCCGTGCAAACGCCACCCTGAGCGCAGTCGGCGCAGGTGCCCTTGCGGTAGATGCGCACGCACACGGCGGCAAACGCAATGCCGATAACAGCCAGTACAACAATATCGATAGGTGCCATAGCAAGCCTCCTCTAGTTAACCTCCACTTACTTTACCCCATTCTCCACCTACCAAATAGGGACAGGTTTATTTTGGTCGGTTTTATCTGCGGAAATGCCACATCTCCCTCACCAAAAAGCCCGAGTGTCGCTGGGACACCCGGGCTCGTGGAAAGGGGCTAATCCTTATTCGGACTTAAGCGGAAACTGCGGCGGAAGCGGTATTGCTCTCATCCTCGTCGGTCCAAGCGTGCTTAGGCATGGGACGGAAGATCTGGAAGAGCATCGCAACCAGCAGAACGATGGCCACAACCGTCCAGATACCAAACTGGCCAAGGACAAGCAGGTTGTAGAACTGGTTGATGAACAGGCCGATGACCCAAGCGAAGGCGCACTCGTAGCCGATGGCAATCGCGGTCCACTTGCCGGAGTCCATCTGGTTGCGGATAGTGCCCATGGCGGCAAAGCACGGGGCGCACAGCAGGTTGAATGCGCCAAAGGCAACGCAAGCGCCCATAGTCGGGAACATGCCGGCAAACGCGGTCCACAGGCTCGGGTCGGTCTCGGCGGCGTCAGCAACCGACAGCAGCGAGCCGGCGGTGGCGACGACGTTCTCCTTGGCGACAAGGCCAGAAACAGTCAGCGCAGTTGCCTGCCAGGTGCTAAAGCCGAGCGGGGCGAAGATCCAAGCGACCAGGTTGCCGAGCATGGCAAGCACGGAGTAGTCCATAAACTCCTCGGGGATGCCGTCCATCGCAGGCAGGAAGCCAAAGGAACCGTTATAGCTACCAAAGTTGGAGAGGAACCAAACGACGACGGTGGACGCGAAGATGACCGTGCCGGCCTTCTTGATAAAGGCCCAGCAGCGTTCCCACACGTGCAGCGCCCAAGAGCGGATCGCCGGGAAGTGATAAGCGGGCAGCTCCATGACAAACGGAGTCGGGCGGCCGGCAAAGAGCTTGGTCTTCTTGAGCATGAGGCCCGAGGCGATGACGGCAAAGACGCCCAGGAAGTAGAAGAGCGGACTGATCCACGCGGCGGTGGTGGAAGAATCGCCGATGATGGAACCCATGAGCAGGGCGATGATCGGCAGCTTGGCGCCACAGGGAATGAATGTGGTGGTCATGACCGTCATGCGACGGTCCTTCTCGTTCTCGATGGTCTTGGTGGCCATGACGCCGGGGACGCCGCAGCCCGAGGACACGAGCATGGGGATAAAGGACTTACCGGACAGGCCAAAGCGGCGGAACACGCGGTCCATGATAAAGGCGACGCGGGCCATGTAGCCGCAGTCCTCCAGGAAGGACAGCATCACGAACAGCAGGAACATCTGCGGCACAAAGCCGAAGATGGCGCCCAGACCGCCGACGATACCGTCGCAGACCAGCGAATCGACCAGGCCACCGTCCTCGGTGCCGCCCGCCACAAGGGCGTCGTGCACCATGGTGGTAATACCGGGGACATAGGGGCCGTACTGTGCCGGGTCGACCGAGTCGGCATTGTCGCCCGCAGCCTCGACGGCCGCGTCGTAGGCATCGCGGCCCTGACCGAGCACGTACCAACCGTCGGTACCGAAGAGCTGGTCGTTGGTGAAGTCGGTCACCGTGCCGCCCAGGGTGGAAACGGCGATGTAGTAGACGCAGAACATGATAACCACAAAAATCGGCAGGCCCAGGATACGGTTGGTAACCACACGGTCGATCTTCTCGGAAGTGCTCATCTTGGCCGGGGCCTTGGTCATGCACTCGTCGATGATATGGGCAATCACGCCGTAACGCTCACCGGTGATGATGGACTCAGCGTCGTCGTCGCAGTCCTGCTCGCACTGAGCGACCAGCTGCTCCACGCGAGCGGCCTTCTCCTTGGTGAGGTTGATGAGTTTGCAGGCGTCCGCGTCGCGCTCAAACAGCTTGACCGCGTAGTAGCGACGCTTGTTGGCGGGAACGCTCGCCGGCAGATTGTTTTCGATGTGGTCCAGAACGTCCTCGATGGAGGAATCGAACTTGTGCTCCGGCACCTGGCCCTTGGAAGCAGCGGACTTCTTGACCTGCTCGAACAGCTCCTTGATGCCCTTGTTCTTAAGGGCCGAGATCATCATGACCGGGCAACCGAGCTTTTTGGAGAGCTTGTCCGTGTCGATCTTATCGCCGTTCTTCTCGACCAAGTCGGCCATGTTGAGGGCAACGACCACGGGCAGGCCGGTCTCGATAACCTGAAGCGCCAGGTACAGGTTTCGCTCGAGGTTGGTGGCGTCGACCACCTGGACGACAACATCGGGCTCGCCGCTCATGAGGTAATCGCGCGAGCACTGCTCCTCGGGGCTGTAGGGGGAAAGCGAGTAGATGCCGGGGAGGTCCGTGATGGTAACGTTCTTGTCGCTTAGGAGCTTGGCTTCCTTTTTCTCAACCGTGACACCGGGCCAGTTGCCAACGTAGCCGTTGGCGCCGGTGATCAGGTTGAAAAGCGTGGTCTTGCCGCAGTTGGGGTTACCCGCCAGCGCGACATGGATCTGAGAATCCGCCATTCAATCCTTCTTCCTTGTGTGCCCGCGCTGCTTTCTCCGCACGGGCTGGATAATGTGCTTCAACATTGCAAATTTAAGTTAGAAAAACCTAACTTTATCTGCATAAATAGTTGCCGCGGGCCCTTACTGGACCTCGACGACGGCCGCCTCCTCCTTGCGGATGGAAAGCTCGTAGCCGCGCACGTTGATCTCGACCGGATCTCCGAGCGGTGCAACCTTAACGACCTTGAACGAAGTGCCCTTGATGAGGCCCAGGTCCATAAGGTGACGGCGAAGCGCGCCCTCGCCGTGAAGCTTGACGATGGTAGAGCTCTCGCCCACCTTAACGTCACCCAACGTCTTCATTTACTTGTCCCCCTTTCGGTTTTTTAAATGCTGCGGACTAACTGACGGTCATGATGTGCATGGCAACCTTGGAATCGATACCAAAGCGTGCGCCCAGCACCGTGACGATGATATTGGCGCCACTCGAGCTCACCACGTGAATTTCGCTGCCCTCGACAAAGCCGAGGTCCTTGAGGTGGTGCTTCATATCCTCATTGCCCTTTACACGAGACACGCGCACGGTTTCGCCCGCTTTTACCATCGAAAGCGGCATTGCCGGCATCTGCGGTCCGCAAGACATGAGTGGCTCCTAACGTCAGTTCGTCCTCAACATCGACGCGGTAAAAGTTAACCACATCTATGTTCGCTTTAGTAAACTAGCACGTGGTTAACTTTTTGGAAAGGGTCCCCATTTAGATTCCGAAAAAGTTTCCTATACGAAACAAAAAGGCGCGGCAAAGAGCTGTCCTTTGCCGCGCCCTGTCATGCTTAGAGCGAGAGGTTTCTGATCGACGTGACGCAGGAAGCCTCGTCTACGCCCGAAACGCGGAAGATGATGTCCTCGCCGCACTCGCCGTAGAGAGCCATGAGCCCCATTACATCGCGGCCGTCGGTATGGCGATCGCCGATACTGACCGATACGTTGCTACGATGCTTGGCAATGATGTCGTAAAGCAGCGCAACCGGGCGGGCATGCAGTCCCAACGGATCTTTAATCGTCTTTGTAAACTCGACCATGTCCCCTCCCGCGGCATCGCACATTCGGCCGGCAAACCCAGCCACGTGGTAGTTATTGTAGCGTTAGATGCTTGTCGAGAGCTCCTCTGAACACCTCGTGGGCAAAAAGTGGCAAATATGAGTACTGTCACCAATTTAGTAGCAGAAAAATCGAGAGCAAAGTGCCTACTTTGAGCGATTCGAAGAGGTTGAAAGCCGTCAAACGCCCTTTAAAGGGGGTTAGATAAATTGATTTTGAGCCCATTTTCGCTCAGAACGGGCCGAAAAATATGACACCTATTTTGCAACAGTACTCATATTTGGCATTTTTTGACCACGGGGTCCAAAACCATGTCCCAAAACACAAAAGGAGGGGCCTCGTAAGGCCCCTCCTTAGGAAAGGGAATCGATTTATTCCACAGCCGCAGATTAATCCTAGCCGCTACTCCATCATGTCGAGGACGGAGGGGCGAAGCTCGCTCTCGGCAGCCTCGGGATCGGTCTCGCGCAGGCGGTTGATGTAGCGGTTGTACCACATCACGGCAAGGCCCAGGAAGATAACTACACCGCCAACGTTGTAGACCAGTGTCAGCCACAGAGGCTGATCGAGCGGGATGGTGCCGCAGATAAGCACGAAGCAGAAGACCACAAGCAGGAATGCAGCAATGGCCAGGCCAAAGGTACGCGAACCCATGCGGAAGCCACGGGGAGCAGCGTCGAAGTTCTTGCGCAGCATAAAGTAGGCAAGCAGGATCAGCAGCGTGGTACAACCGGGAGCAGAGCGGTGGCAGCCGTCATGTTGGTGACGATCATGAGCAGGTCGTCTAGGTTGCCGGAGCCCAGGGCCGGGATGATCAGGATGGGGACGACGATGGCAAACTGCAGCCAGGCAGCGCGGGCAGGAATGCCGTGCTCGTTGAGCTCGACGATCTTGCTACCAAAGACGCCCTTGGGGATCTCGGTGAAGAAGACCTTGATGGGAGCAGAGGTCCACATCATGAGGGAGCCCAGCGTGGCAGCGAGAAGGATCAGGCCAATGACGCGCGTGGACACTTCCATGGGAATGCCAAAGTGGGCAAAGACAGCGCCGAATACGTCGAAGATACCGGTGGAGATGGCAACGCCGCCCTCGGGAATGAACAGGTTGACCAGCAGCGAAGCGCCTGCATACAGAAGGCCGATGGTCAGGCCGGCGATAACGACGGTGCGCACGAAGGCCTTGACGCCACCCTTAAGGTCGTTAAGGAACACGCCGACAGACTCAGCGCCGCCAACGCCCTGGATGATCCAGGCAAGCGTACCGAAGAAGCCCCACATAGTTGCGAAGTTGGTCGTGTCGGGAGCCATGTTAGCGGGGGTAGGAGCCGTAGCGAACTCGACGCCGCCAAAGGCAGCAGCCAGGGACAGCAAGATGAACACGGCAGTCAGGCCGAGAGCCGCGGTCGAGCCGAAGGAGGAAATGGAGCCGATCCACTTAGCGCCCTTGGTCGAAACCCACGTGGCGATAGCAAAGACGACGATCTCGATAATGGTGATCCACAGCTGCGAGAGCTCGGCATTGGCACCAAAGAACACGTAGCTCGCGTAAATGATGACGTTAGGCAGGACGGACGCAAAGTAGAACAGGTTAACGAACCAGTAGCTAAACGCCGTCAGGAATGCCCAGCGGCCGCCCATCGAGGTCTTGACCCAGGCGTACACGCCCGACTCGGAGTCCTTGTTAAGGCCGACGAACTCGGCGGTAACCAGGGTATAGGGGACAAAGTACAAAAGCGTGGCGAAGAAGAACGACGGCGCAGCTGCCAAGCCGATGGCCGCGTTGTTGTTGATGATGTTCTTGATACCGAACACGGCGGCGACCGTCATGCCCAGCAGAGCGAACGAACCAATCGTTCCTCGTTTTTCAGAGCTCATAAGCCCTCCCAATCATCCGTTATATCTCATCTAAAACCGTCCGGACTGCAAGCGCAATCGTGGACGGCGCACCTGCTAAGGGGAATGGGGAAAAGGGAGTCAACAAAGCCATCCCCCTTAACGGCGCTAAGCAAACGCCCAAACGGACGAATATTACTTGTTGGGGAAGGAATAACCTTCAACCGTCACGTGCAGTACCACGACGCGGGAATCCGCGGCATCGGCCACGACACGGCAGGCCTCGTCAATTTCGACGACGACAACGCCGCCGGCGGGAATCGTCACGGTCTCCCCCGCACCCTCAAAGCGCTCGCGATCATCGATATCGCTGTAAGCGCGGGTGCAGGTGAGGTCTGCCTTGGGGGCAACCTCGACGGTCAGGTCGCCGTCGAGCGGGGCGAGCACGGCATGGTAGCGACGGTGACCGACCAGATCGGCAGTAGCCGCCTCGTGGGCGTTCACCCACCAATACACCAACGAGTCGCCGATGGAGTACGCCACGTCGTGCTGCAGGTCGGCAACGCCATCGAGCGCCTGGCCGGTGCGCATCCACTTCTTGACGGACTTCATCTGAGCGTCGAAATCGGCGCGCGAGTTAAAGACATGCATGACTTATGCCTCCTTAATGGGTGCCAGCGCCTGAGCCAGATCGGCAGACGTCAGCGGTCGCAGGGACACCTCAAAGCTGAAGCTCTCAAAACGGGTGCGATAGGAATCGAGCACCTCGGAACCCCAAGAGTTCGAGCCAAGACCGAGCAGCTGGTCGTTGATATTGACCGTGACCGTGTCGCCTTTGACAAGGTCGTAGACGTGCTTGGCGTTATCGATAGTCTCGCAGCTATAGGGCCATGCCGAGAACGAGAACGGGTTGGAGGCGGCGTCAGCCGGACGCGTCACGACCAGACCGTCACCGTGGCTGGAGCGCAGGGCGACCCAGCGGGTGCCCTCGCGGTTAGCGCAATCCTGAGGCATAACGTAGGGCGTGAACATGTCGTCGACCGTGGTGCGGTAATGACCGACCGGGTTGGCGCGCAGCGAGTCCGGATAGTTCTCGCCCGGACCGTGGCCATACCACTCGACGGCACGATCGCAACCGGGGACCTCGAAGGAGATGCCAATGCGCGGGATGATATCCGAGTAATCGCCGTAGGGCTCGCCGGAAACCTTGAGGTCGACGCGACCGCTCGGAAGCATGGTGTAGACGAGCTCGACGCGCATGCCGAACGCGCGGACGGGAGGAGCGATACGCTGGCTCACGGTAACGACGACCGCATTGCCGTCCTGCTTCCAAGAAACCTTGCGGGTAGACGTCTGCATCACATCGATGAAGTTGTCCTTCCACAGGGAGTCATACTCCTGAGCGTGGTTGTCGACGAGCG
This sequence comes from uncultured Collinsella sp., assembly GCA_900549245.1. Lineage (GTDB taxonomy): Bacteria > Actinomycetota > Coriobacteriia > Coriobacteriales > Coriobacteriaceae > Collinsella. The sequence goes on along the minus strand of URNQ01000001.1, from coordinate 11,941 downwards.
GATGCCAAAAACCAACCTGGGGACCAGAGGCCATGACGTCGCGGCCGGATGCCTTCCACTCGCTCACGGTACCGTTTACCTTGCTGAAGGTCAGCTCACCGTTGAGGGAGTGAATGCGGATCTCTTGCTCGGTCTCCTCGACCGTAAGCTCAGGACGAGCGGGGGCCGCGATGGCCGGCGCCGGATGGTTGGCGATGGCAAACTGGCTTGCGCCCAGTTGGAACATCGGCTCGCACCAAACGTGAGCGGCCATGGTGTAGGCGCGCACGGTCAGCAGGGTCTCGCCTGCCGCGGCCTCGCGAATCACCAGCGGAAGCTGGACGGACTCGCCGGGGGCAACCGCACCGGGCATGAGCGTCTTGCGGCACACTACGTCGCCGTCCACCAGGGTCTCCGCCGACAGGCAGACATCCTCGAGGGTGGTGAACCAACGCTTGTTGGTGACGGTCAGCTCGCCTGCCTCGGCGTCATAAGCCATGCGGACCGGGCAGATGACCTGGCCATACTCAGTGAGGCCCGGGCTCGGCTGCTGCCAGGGGAATACCATGCCGTCGATGCAGAAGTTGCTGTTGTTGGGGTAATCGCCATTGTCGCCGCCATACATGTCGTAGGCAACGCCGTCCTCGGTCACAGCAGCCAAACCGTGGTCGCACCATTCCCAGATAAACTGGCCCTGGATGCAATCCCAGCGATCGAAGACCTCCTGGTACTCGGACAGACCTCCGGGACCATTGCCCATGGAGTGACCGTACTCGCAGTTGATGCGCGGCTTGGGGAACGGATGCTCACCAAAGTCGTTCATCTGCGAAACACGGGAGTACATCGTGGAGATGACGTCGACGGTATCGGCGTTGCGGTCCTCCTCGTAATGGACTGGACGATCATCGAGCTCGTGAGCCTTGGCGTACATCGCGCGGATGTTGCAGCCATAGCCGCTCTCGTTGCCCATCGACCACATAATGATGCAAGCGTGGTTGCGCTCCTGCATCACCAGGCGCTCGACGCGGTCGACGTAGGCCGGCTCCCATGCCGGGTCGTCGGTGACCAGGGCGATATTGCCGATATTCTCAAAGCCGTGGCTCTCCATATCGGTCTCGGCGACCAGCATGATGCCATACTCATCACACAGCTCGTAGAAGCGAGGGTCATTGGCATAGTGAGAGGTGCGCACCGCGTTGATGTTGTGCTGCTTCATGAGCTCCAGGTCGCGGCGCATACGATCGAGGCCCACGGCGCGGCCCTTGTGATCGTCGTGATCGTGGCGGTTGACGCCATGCATCTTAAAGTAAGTGCCGTTGAGGTAGATATGATTGCCCTCGACCGTCACCTCGGCAAGACCCTGGCGATGCGGAACGTACTCGCTGACCTCGTCGCCGTCGTAGACCTCAAACGTAAGGTCATAGAGGAAGGGGTCCTCGGGATTCCAGAAGTGGGCATCGGCAACGCTGCACTCGGCATGGCCGTCGATGCACTCGCCCGTAGCGACCACGTTCTCGCCATCGCTGAGCGTAAACACGACGCGGGAAGCGCCCTCGGCCACCGTATCGAGCGTGATCAGAGCGGCATCGCCCTCGCGGTGTGTGCGGAACCTAAAGTCGACCAGGTGCGCGGCGGGACGCTGCATAAGATGCACATCGCGGAAGATGCCCGAAGCCCACCACATGTCCTGATCCTCGATATAGCTACCATCGCTGTACTGCAGAACCTTGACCGCAAACAGGTTGTCGCCCTCGACGAGCGCGTCGGTCACGTCGAACTCGGCAGACAGGCGCGAACCCTTGGTCATGCCGATAAACTGACCGTTGACGTACAGCTCGCCATAGCTCTCGATGCCGTCAAAGCGAATGATCTCGCGAGCGCCGGCAGGCACGGCGGGAAGGTTGACGATGCGCTGGTAGACGCCCGTGGGGTCGTCGGAGGGTACGAACGGCTGATCCACCGGGAACGGAAAACCCTCGTCGGTGTAGGCAAGGTTGCCATAGCCGTCTACCTGCCACAGGTGCGGAACCTCCACGTGATCCCACTCGGGCCTGTACGTGGAGAGCTCCTCGTTGGAGACGGCAGCAGGCCCCTCAAAGAGGCGGAACTGCCACGAGCCGGACAGTTGGACAAATCCGCGCGACAGCTCGCGGCTGTACGTAGCGGCGAGATCGGCGGTCTCATAACCCATAAAGTACGCATGGGGTGCCAGGCGGTTCCTGTGGGTGAGCGCTTGGTTTTCCCAATCGTTAATGGCGTCCATGGTGATGCTCCTTCGTCATCGTAGTGATTCTTGTGCAACCGGTTGTCCTTATCTTACGGGCGATGCAAAAAATTGTGCAACCGGTTGTCCGCTGAACGGTCGATTTGGTCGGATTAACGGTGCAACCGGTTGTACAGCTGCGACACTTATGTCACCCTGAGTATCGAAACTCAGCGCAAAACATCGTTCTTAAGCTCGTAGGCAACCGCCACGCCCGCTGATATCTCACCCACACGAGACGTATTCGATTGCGGCTTGGTTGCAAAACGACACCTGTCACCGGATATCATGAACGCTGTTCAGGTGCACTATAGTAAGCTGTATCCGCACCAGCCCGTATCAGTGACAACATCGACCGCATTTTCCAGGAGACGCCATGACCCAACCAGTTCGCACCGCACCTACGCTTGCCGAGGTTGCCGCAGCTGCCGGCGTGTCGCGCTCCACGGCATCGCGCGCCCTCAACGATTCGCCCCGCATTAGCGAGGAAACCAAAAAGCGCGTCCGTGCGGCGGCCAAGAAAGTCAATTTTGTCCCCAACGCTCGTGGCCGAGCGCTCGCTGTCGGGCGCACGGAAATCATCGCCGTGCTCGTGACCGAGCCCCTGAGTGAGCTCTTCAGCGACCCCACCTATAGCGAGTTTTTGAGCGGCATTACCGAGGAACTGTCGGAGTCGTCCTATCTGCCCGTTATCTTGCAGGCGTCTTCTACGCATGAGCGCAACCGCGCACGCGAGCACTTTGAGCGCCGCTCGTTCGACGCCGTGATCGACGTCTCCCCCTACAAGGGCAGCGAGCTGCTCGAGGTGCTGCGCGAGCTGGGCGTACCCACCGTGTTGTGCGGCCAGCTCGAGGGCCACCCCTATCGCGACGTGTTCTCGACAGTCTACTCTGACGACGAAGAGGGCGGACGCTTTGCAGCGCTCGCTATGAAAGAGCGCGGGCGCAAAGATATCGTCGCCGTGTTGGGACCGCAAGACAACCCCGCTGTTGTCGACCGCCTGCGCGGCTACCGCGCCGTCTTGGGCGAAGGCCTCCCAGACGCAAACGTTATCTATACCGGCTGGAACAGCGGAGACGGCTATCAGGCCATGCGCCAGATCCTCGCGCGTAAGATTGCTTTCGATGGCGTGCTCTGCGGATCGGACCGTATCGCGGCTGGCGTCATCACCGCACTCAACGAGGCAGGCCTATCCGTTCCGGCGGACGTTTCTGTCGTCGGCTTCGACGATCACGAGATTGCGGCGCGCTGCGTCCCCGCGCTCACGACCGTCCGTCAGCCCCTGCGCGAAGAAGGCCACATGGCCGCCAACATTGCGCTCGACATGATCAAGGGTGCCGAGCCAACCACCACCGTCATGCACATGCAGCTCGTTCAGAGAGACTCGCTGTAGGAAACTGGGTCGGGCTTTCCGCCAGACAGTTGTTGCGGAAAGCCTGTCCCGTTTTGAGCGCTCATTCTGGGGCACAGTTTCCGTTAGACAGCTCAACCGGAAACTGTGTCCCATTATTTTGCCGAATTCTGGGTCGCGCTTTCCCAGAGGGCCCCCTTTGGGAAAGCGCGACCCGTTCTGGACGCAGATTCCGGGACGCACTTTCCGCCACGTCCGGTCAACCTATGCCCTCGCAACGCCCGCACAAAAAAACGAGGGAAGGCACGCGTCCTTCCCTCGTTGCGGGCAATATATAGCCGCTCGCCTACATCAGGCGCAGGCTGACATCCTTGAGTTGGGCACCGGAAACGGCACTCGGAGCGCCCGACATGAGGTCGGAGCCGCTGGCCGTCTTGGGGAACGCCATGACGTCGCGGATAGAGTCGGAGCCGGTGAGCAGCATGCACACGCGGTCCAGGCCCAGGGCGAAGCCGCCCATCGGGGGCGCACCAAACTTGAGGGCCTCCATGAGGAAGCCAAACTGAGACTCGGCGCGCTCCTCGGTAAAGCCCAGGAGCTTGAGCATGGACATCTGCATCTCGGCGTTGTGGATACGCATACCGCCGCCGCCGGCCTCAAAGCCGTCCATGACAAAGTCGTAGGTGCAGGAACCGGCTGCCAGCGGGTCGGCCTCGATCTTGGCGATGTCGGTCTCGGTCGGCAGGGTGAAGGGCTGGTGCTCGGCAGCGTAGGCCTTGCGGTCCTCGTCCCAGTGGAACAGCGGGAAGTTGACGACCCACAGGAAGTCGTGGCCCTCGCGCTTGATCTCGAGCGCATTGGCCATGTGCGAACGCATGCCGCCCAGGATCTCGTCGGAGAGCAGGCGCGGGCCGGCGGCGAACATCACAAGGTCGCCGGGCTCGACGTCCATGCGCTCGCGCAGAGCGGCCATCTCCTCGTCCGAGAAGAACTTGACGATGGGGCTGTTGATGGAGCCGTCCTCGCGGAAGGCGATCCATGCCAGGCCCTTGGCGCCAAACGTGGAGGCCACGCCGGCGAGCTTATCGATCTTGGCACGTGCCCAGGCACCGGCGCCCTTGGCGTTGATGGCCTTGACGACAGAGCCCTCCTCGTTTGCGGCAGTCGCAAAGACCTTGAACTTGGAGTTGGCAAAGATGTCGGTCAGGTCGACCAGGTGCATGCCATAGCGGGTATCGGGCTTGTCGGAGCCATAGGTGTCCATGGCATCCCAGTAGTTCATGCGACGCAGCGGCGTGGGCATCTCGACACCCATGCGGCCGAAGGCATCGGACAGGACTTCTTCGAGCGCGCTCATAACATCGTTCTGGTCCACGAAAGACATCTCGATATCGACCTGAGTGAACTCGGGCTGGCGGTCGGCGCGCAGATCCTCGTCGCGGAAGCACTTGGCAACCTGGTAGTAGCGCTCGACGCCGCCGACCATAAGCAGCTGCTTCAGAAGCTGCGGGGACTGCGGCAGGGCGTAGAAGTTGCCCGGCTGGATGCGGCTGGGGACGATGAAGTCGCGGGCGCCCTCGGGCGTGGACTTGAACAGGGAGGGCGTCTCGACCTCCATGAACTCACGATTGTGCAGCGCCTCGCGAATGGCAAAGGTAAAGTCGGAGCGCAGCTTGAGGTTGGCCATCATCTCGGGACGACGGAGGTCCAGATAGCGATAGCGCAGGCGGGTGTCCTCGCTGGTCTCGATGCCGTCCTCGATCTGGAACGGCGGGGTAACGGACGTGTTGAGCACCTCGGCGTGGTCGGTCAGGACCTCGATCTCGCCGGTCGCGAGCTTGGTGTTGGTGGTCTCCTCGCCACGGGAGCGCACGACGCCGTGGATCTTGATGGGCCACTCGGGACGCATGGTCTCGGCGATCTTAAAGGCGTCGCCGTCGGAGTGCTCGGGGTCGAAGGTGAGCTGCGTGATGCCCTCGCGGTCGCGAAGATCGCAGAAGATAAGGCCGCCGTGGTCGCGGCGACGGCTCACCCAACCGGTGAGGGTGACCTCTTCGCCCACGTTCTCGCGGCGAAGCTCGCCGCAGGTACGGGTGTGCATGGAATGCTCGTCGATGGGACGGGTCTGGCTCATACCAGTGATCCTCCTTTATGGATCTGTGCCGCCCCGTGTCGTTCCGGGCGGCGTCGTACAGATTTGCCCAGCCTGCGTAAACCGCGCAGCCAGACATGGCGTTCTATCTTATCGCACCTGTGTCGATGTGCCGCGGAAAAGTAGCTCCTGCCCAAAGACTTGACGGAGACGAAACAATTGACGCACCGCGGCACCCGCCCGCGCTCGTCACGTGCGACAATATGCCCCAATAAAACAGCACTTGGAAAGGCCCGTCATGACTGCACGCCTCATTGTTATGGATATCGACTCCACGCTCATCAACCAGGAGGTCATCGATCTGTTGGGCGAGGAGGCAGGCGTGGGCGAGCAGGTGGCGCAGATCACCGAACGCGCCATGCGCGGCGAGCTGGACTTTAAGCAAGCGCTCGAGGAGCGCGTGGGGCTGCTTGCCGGCTTGGATGAGAGCGCGTTCGAGCGCACTTTTGAGCGCGTGACATTTACCCCCGGCGCGCTGGAGCTTGTGCGCTCGGCACACAGCAAGGGCTGGAAGGTCGGCGTGGTAAGCGGCGGCTTCCACGAGGTCGCTGACAGGATCGCAGCCGCCGCGGGTATCGACTTCTGCCTGGCCAATCGTCTGGAGGTCGTGGACGGCAAGCTCACCGGTAAGTTGGCTGCCGACATTGTGACCAAGGAGTCCAAGCTCATCCAGCTGCTGGACTGGGCAGTTGAGTGCGGCGTCGATATGGCCCACACCGTCGCGATCGGCGACGGTGCCAACGACATCCCCATGATTCAGGCCGCGGGCACGGGCATCGCGTTTTGTGCCAAGCCCAAGACGCGCGAGGCCGCCCCGTTTGCCATCGACGAGCGCAATCTGATGCTCGCCATGGACATCATCCTGCGCGACTAGCCAATCCGTCTAACAATTGATTCAGTCTGTCCTATAGTTTCCGAACAATTTTGTCCTAGTGTTCGGAAACATACCCTTTGAGTGCTAGACTTTGCGCCGTCGAAGGGAACATATATGGATAAGCGAGATCTTGAGCAATTGCTGAGCGATGTTGCCGGCGGAGCAGTCACCCCTGCCGACGCCCTCACGCGCATCCAGACGGCTCCGACCGCCGATTTGGGCTTTGCGCAGCTCGACCTTTCGCGCGGGGTGCGCCAGGGAGCCGGCGAAGTTGTCTACGGTGCCGGTAAAACCGCCGAGCAAATTGCCGCCATTATCAAAGCATTACTCGATGCCGGCCAGGAGCGCATCCTGGTCACGCGCCTGGACGACGAAAAGGCAGCCTGCACCTCGGAGCTCCTCGGCAACGGCATCGACCTGGGATATGTCCCGGACGCCCAGCTCGCCCTGGTGGGTGGCAAGCCCTCCCCCAACGGCAACGGACGCATCGTCGTCGCCTGCGCCGGCACGAGCGACCTGCCCGTTGCCGAGGAAGCCGCGTTGACGGCCGAGTTCTACGGCAACGAGGTCGATCGCCTCTACGACGTGGGTGTCGCCGGCCTGCACCGCCTGCTCGCTCATGCTGAGGAACTTGCCCAGGCGCAGGTGGTCATCGCCATCGCCGGCATGGAAGGCGCCCTGGCGAGCGTCATCGGAGGCCTTGTGAGCTGTCCGGTCATCGCCGTCCCCACCAGCGTGGGCTATGGCGCGAACTTTGGCGGCGTTGCCGCGCTGCTCGCCATGCTCAACTCCTGCGCCAGCGGCGTTTCGGTCGTCAATATCGATAACGGCTTTGGTGCCGCCTACCAGGCAAGTCTTATCAATCATCTGAGCGCCGGCACGTCCTGCGCCCGCTAAGGAGCATTTCATGTCCAACCATCACCACACGCTTATCATCGACGGCACCTCGGGCATCAGCGGCGATATGACCGTCGCGGCCCTGCTCGACCTGGGCGCCAGCGAGAAGCATCTGCGCGAGCAGCTCGCCACGCTGCCGGTCGACGGCTTTGAGATTGCCGTTACACGCGCAAACAAGCATGGCATCGACGCCTGCGACTTTGACGTTCAGCTGGCAGAGGAGCTCGAGAACCACGACCACGACATGGCCTGGCTCTACGGCAACGAAGCGCCTGCCGAGCACACGCACGAGCATGAGCACCACCATCATGATCATGGCGAGCATGAACACGAGCACTGCCACGAGCATGACCATGAGGCCCACGGTCATGGCCACGAGGGTCACCATCACGCCCACCACCATCACCACCGTTCTTTGGCGGACGTCACCGCCATCATCGATGGCTCGCAGCTAAGCGATGGCGCCAAGCGTCGCGCGCTCGCCATCTTTACCGCGCTCGCCGCCGCCGAGGCCAAGGCCCACGGCAAAACGCCCGAGACCGTCATGTTCCACGAGGTGGGCGCCGTCGACTCCATCGTCGACGTCTGCTCTGTCGCCATCTGCCTCGATGACCTGGGTATTGAGGACATCGTGGTCGAGTCGCTCTCTGAGGGTCACGGTACCATCCGCTGTGCCCACGGTCTCATGCCCATTCCCGTCCCCGCCGTCGTCAACCTGTGCCAGGCAGGCAATATCGCCCTCACGCCGGCACCGGTCGCCGGCGAGCTCGTGACGCCCACGGGTGCCGCCATCGTCGCCGCGCTACGCACGTCCGAGCACCTTCCGGTCCGTTACTGCATCGAGGCCGTCGGCTACGGCGCCGGCAAGCGCCCTTACGAGGGCTGCTCCGGCACGCTCCGCTGCCTGCTCGTTCACGTGGATGCATAGCCATGGATGCCCGCAAGGCAAAAAGCCGCGCCGCCATCGTCGCGGCGTTTTCCGAGCTCCTGCGCGAAGAAGACTACGGCAAGATCACCGTCGGCAACATCATCGCACGCGCTCACGTAGGCCGCGCGACATTCTACGGTCTCTTTAAGAGCAAAGACGACCTACTGTCCGAGCTCGTGAGCGACATCTGCACCCACGCCCTCGACGACGATGGCACACCGCTCGATGATCCGCTCGTACAAGTCGAGCATATCCTCAACAACCTCTGGGAGCGCCGCCAGGGCGTACGAGCCCTCGTAGCTGGCGCCGGTTCACGCGTCTTCGCCGACTGCTTACGCAAGACCATCATGTCACGAGCAGCCGAAACCGTCCCCACCGACCCAAACGGCCCCGCCGCCACCATGGACCGAAGCTTCCTACTACACCACATAGCCTCAAGCTTCGTAGGAATGGTCCAATGGTGGGCCTGGCACAACTTCCAAGCAGATAAAGCCGACGTAGCCAAAGACTACTTGTCAGCCATAAGGCCCCTCTTCAACTAAGTAAGTAAGCCTCTCATCCCAAAGCACCGCCCCACCCCAAGGCGCCACGCATCCCAAAGTGCCAACAACAGCCCAGCGCCCCTATCAGCAACAAGCCCCTCCCATCCAAATTCAGATTCATATGTTGGGTTGCTTGCTCGAGCGCAGCAAAGACCCCGCAGCCGTCCGCATGGGGTAACTTCCCAGCGCATTCCGCAGGACGAAAGAACCCCCGCCGCACGAAGTGCGCAGCGGGGGTTCTTTCATGTCCGAGGACGCGCTGGGAAGTTACCCCATGCGGACGGCGGACAACTATGTAGCCTTGGACTAGAACATGCCCAAGAAACCATGCACAAACAACGCAGCCACGATGGCACCGACAAACGGAGCGATGCCAGGAACAAGCAGGCCGTACTTCCAGTTGTTGTCAGCCTTGTTCTTGATCGGCAGCACCTGATAGGCCATGCGAGGACCAAGGTCACGAGCCTGGTTCATGGCGAAGCCGGTGATGCCGCCCATGCCCATGCCAACGGCCCAAACGATCAGGCCGACGCAGATGGCGAGCATCAGAACGTTCTCGCCGGCGCGGTTAGCGGCAGCGAGGATGGCGCTGATGAACACAAAGGTGCAGATAGCCTCGCAGAAGAAGTTACGGGCGTAGTTCGTACCCTCGGTGGTGGGGTTGGTCGAGAAGATGTTGCGCTGGGCAATGGGGTCGACGACGCCATCGGAAGCCTTGAACTCATCGGCATACATCAACCACGCGATCACGGCGCCCGCAAAGCCGCCGAGCATATCGGCAATCATGAAGGGAATGCAGCTGCTCCACGGCACCAGGCCTACGATGCACTGGGCAAGCACCATGGCGGGGTTCATGCACACGGCGCCGCCAAAGACAAACAGGCAGACCGAGATGCCAAAAGACCAGGTGGTGATGGCAAACATGTGGCCGGAGCCCTGATACTTGGTGCCCTTGAGCACGGTATCGCAGTGCACGCCCACGCCAAAGATGATCATGAGGGCCGTTGCGCCGAATTCACAGAGGAGTTTGGTAAGCATAAAACCTTATCTTTCTTGTCGGTTACAAACGATTCGTTTAGGCCGCGCACTAGTGCTGCGCGACGACAACGCCCAGGCCATCGGGAATGACGGCCACCTTGGCATCGGCACCCTTCATCTCAAAGGCGAGCTTGAGCGCCTCCTCGAGGGTGTTGACCGGCGTCATGTGCATATCCTTGATCATCTGGTGATCGCACAGGTCGGTGACCATGATCACAGGGTGATGCGCCAGGATGCGGGCAAAGATCTGGCTCGTCCACTGATCGGGCAGGGTCTCGTCCTTAGGACGGTCGATGCAGGCGCGCTCAAACTCCGCCGGGTCGTTGTCGGCGATGTTGTGATAGAAGCCCTCGCCGCCGTGACCGTCGGCACAACCGGCGACATCAATGATCACGCCGCCCTCGGGAAGCGTGGCCTCGGCAGCGCACATGCCCTTCACGGCCTGATAGATGTTCTGGTCGAGCGGGTAACCGCCGTTGGTGGTGATGGCAATCTCGCACTCAACGGGCTCAACGCCGGCAAGGCTCTTCACGAACTCGCAGCCAGCCTCGTGCGCCTTGTGGATGTCACCGGCAAAAGAACCGATGACCTCGTGCTTGCCGTTGAGCACCACGTTAAGCACAAAGGCGAGGTGGGCCATCTCGGCGGCGGCGAACATATCCTCGCTCACGTGGTTGTGGCACAGGTTGCCGGCACGCGAATGGGAATCGTTCACAAACTGACCGTTGTGGTTGTACATGATGGTCTTGTAGCTGGCGATACCGGGCAGCACGGACTTGCGGCTGCCAGAGAAACCGGCAAAGAAGTGCGGCTCAATGAAGCCCTCTGCAAGCAGCAGATCGCAATCGGCGGCAATCTTGTTGATGATGCACTCGCCACCAGAAGGCAGGGTACCGATCTTTTTCATCATGCTGTCGTCAGTCGCGACGTGCATAACGATTTCCTCGTTGGCAACGATCTCCTCGCCATACTTGTTGACGAGTTCCTCGTGTGTCGACGGACGGTGCATACCCGTAGCAACCAAAATACGCACGCGAGCCTCGGGCGCAGCGGAATGGATGTGATGCAGCAGAATAGGCATCGTCACACGCGAGGGAACGGGACGCGTATGATCGGAGCTAATGATGACGATATCCTTCTTGCCAGCACAGAGCTCCTCGAGCGAAGGCGAGCCGTAAGGGTTGGCAAGTGACTCCTCCACCAGCTCCTCCTGCGATTTCGTGGTCTTAAACTCGTTTTGATGACCTTCCATCACACCTGCAAAGTTCTTATCCTCGAGCTCCAGATGCAACGTCTTGTGGTCAAACGGCAGTTCACATTCAAACAATGACGAGCGCCCTCTTCCTTTCAACTGACACACTAGATAAACCGTTGGAAGGATACGCCGCTCACCGAAAAACGCCACCGTCCACCGAGTCGTTAACATAACGTTCATATTTGACCCACAACAAAACGGCCGCGATCCCAAACGGGACCGCAACCGCCTGTAAAAGACACAATAGACAGGATGACTTACGCAGCGCCGAGGCAAACATCTACCCCGAGATGTACGCACGTAAGCCATTTTGCATAAATGCGTTAATTAATTGCATAAAATGGTGCATGGATTTCAAACCGTACCAGGGTAGTACCCTCCGGAGCGTGCATTTTTGCGAGTATTCAGTATCGCGGGATAAGATTTTGGTGTCAAAAGTCTTTCAAAAGGTAGATAGTCCTCATGACTCGTCCCATCTGGATAGCATGCGGCGAGAAACCAGCCATATACGGGCATCGCCAAGGCCCAATTGTCGTGCAAAAGCATCAACAAAGGTAGCGAAAGCCGGCTATGGCCTTATGCATCAATCTTTGGCTGCTGAAAACTCCGTTTTTTGCACGTCGCCCCAAGCACCACCCTTAGCCAACGGCCAATCCGCCGAA